>DAIQOB010000297.1:1909-4214 GCA_036788075.1 Syntrophobacteraceae bacterium | reverse complement strand
TCCCACTTCCTCCAGTCCTCCGCCCAGGTCGATGACATACAGGTCCAGGGGAATGCGCGCATTGAGCTTCAGGGCATAGCCTCCGCCGCTGGAAACCAGGTCGCTGATCTGAAACATCTCCGTGTAGGAAAATTCGTGAACCAGGCGCATGATGTCGTGAAGGGAGGTGCAGTGTTTGGGCGCGAAGGTGGGGGATTTGGGGTCGTAGAGATGCAGGGGCACGATGGACTCGGCCACCTTCTTCAGGGCCTCGTAGACGGGCGTATTCTCCATGTGGGCTTCCCGGGTGGCCTGGAAGTTCAGGAGCTCGGGCACTCTTCCGGCGTAGATCCTTCCCGAATAGGCGTCCACGGTGATTTCCATTCCATTGGTGAGGGTCGCCGTGGCCTTCTTCAGGTTCATGAGGGTGGGGACTTGAAACTCCCGGGAGAGAGATGCCATGTGGCCGCTGACACTGCCGGAATCGGCGACGATGGCCTGGGCCTTGTTCATGACCACGACGAACTTGGGGGAGGAATGCTTGGCCACGAGGATCCCGCCCTCGGGGAATCCGGCGAGATCGTCTTCGGAATGGACCTGGTAGACCTTGCCGCTCCCCACGCCGGGATAGGCGGCTTCTCCGCCCTGAAGCAGGAGTTCGTAGCACGTCAGCTGTTCATCGATTTGGCATAAATTCTCAATGGGCGGGCTTTCCAGGCGGAGCGGGCGTGTCTGCAAAATGAGCAGCTTTCCCTTACCGTCCAGCGCCCATTCCGTATCCTGGGGACAGCCGTAGTGCTTTTCGAGCTTCACGACGTATTCGGCCAGGAGCCGGGTCTGCTCGGGAGTCAGGCAGGGGGTGTCCTGCAGCTCCAGCTCAACGGGAAGCTCCATCAGCCCGCCGTCGGGGTTGCTCACCAGCTGGACGGGCTTGTGGGAAATGTCCGTCGCCAGGATGCTGAGTGCGTCGTTCTTGGCCACTTTGTAGGAATCGGGCGTGATGACGCCGTCCACCGCGTAGGGGCCCAGGCCCCAGACGGCGCTGATGAGCACATCGTCCTCGAGGATATTGAAGGGGTGGCGGGAATAGGCCACTCCGCTCGCCACCGATTCCACCATCTGGAGGCAGGCCACGCTCATGGCGATGTCCTCGTCCCGGATGCCCTTGCTCACCCGGTAGGCGATGGCCCGGGGCGTGTAGAGGCTCGCGATGATGAAGTTGTAGGTCTGGATGAGCCGCTCCCGTGACACATTGAGCATGGACAGGTACTGCCCGGCATAGGAGAGCTCGCTGTCTTCCCCGATGGCGCTGCTCCGCAGGGAAACGCTCGTGGAGAAGTCCCCGCCGGTCTTCCGCTGCAGGTTTTCCATCATATGATCATAGGCATAGAGAACCGCTTTGCTCAGCTCATGGGGAACGGGCGAGGAGATGATGAGCCGCTGGATGCTTTCGCTCACCTCGTTGACGCTTTCGGGATCGTTGGGATTCAGCTCCATCCTGATGCGGTTGATTTCATCCACCAGGTCGTTGGCGGACAGGAAGTAGTTGTAGGCCTGGGTCGTGATGGCGAATCCCTCGGGGATGGGCAGGCGCGCCAGGTTCAGGACCTCGCCGAGATTGGCGTTCTTTCCCCCCACCCAGTCCACCATTTCTTTCGTGATGCGGGAATAGGGGAGGATCCATTCGGTCATGGGGCTTTCTTTGCGCTTCCCCAGGTCATCCTTGATCTTCTGGTTGATTTCCTCGAGGATGGTGAAAAGGGCGGGGTACTTCTGTCCCGAAAGGGCGTCCAGGCTCCTCACCATGCGAAGGGTGTGGAAGACGGCCCGCGCCGATTGGGACCTCAGGTAGGCCATGCCGAACAACTGCTGCCCCTGCAGTTTCTCTTCCATGTCCGTGATGATCTTGGAAAGCTCGGCATTGGAGTCCAACAGCTCTTTGAACCGTTCGTACTTGACTTTGAAGACTTCCGAAAGGGCGTCTTTGGACGGGGCGGGCTTCGAAGGCTTAAACCATTTAAATATGTTCAGTTTATTCAGCATGTTTGATGGACTCCCTGCATGGATCGTGGCTGTCGTGCTGCAGCGGATAACTCCCAGGGGCATGATCAAGAAGTAAACGAACGTTCTATACTCGGTGAAGTATAAAACTTTCGATTCGATGGTTCCTTGTTTCTTGTAGGAGCGGCATCCTGCCGCGACTGGCTCATTGTCGCGGCAGGATGCCGCTCCTACAAGAGAGAAGTTTTCAATCCCTAATGCGTATACCGTTCTGGCGCCTCTGAGCGATCCATCCTATCCGCATCGACCGTTTTCTTCAATATGT
>DAIQOB010000297.1:0-1809 GCA_036788075.1 Syntrophobacteraceae bacterium | reverse complement strand
TCTGGCGCCTCTGAGCGATCCATCCTATCCGCATCGACCGTTTTCTTCAATATGTTCTTGCCCTCTGATAGTAGAATGGGTAAAGGATGACAGCATATGCTGAAAAAGCTTTTAACGTAAGGGTTCAGGGGTTGCTCATCCATGATGTTGACTCAACCGACTGTCGTCATTCCGGCGAAAGCCTGAATCCAGGAAAATAAAGCTCTTCCGGACCCCGGTTTGCACCCGGGGTGACGTTATGTCAACAACAGTGGGGTTGCTCATCCGCCGTTGGACCGCTTGACGGAAAGTCGATCCATGTTCAAAAATATCAGCCTGCGCACCCGGATCTGTATGCTCCTGGGAGGATTGGTGCTCATCACCGTCATCGGGAGCACCATGACTCTCTCCATGATCTACCGCATCGGGTCCACCCTTTCCTCCGTCCTGGATACGCACGTGGTGGGGCTCAGCGAGGCCCAGGGGCTGGAAAACTCCCTCGTCATGCAGAAAGGGTTCCTGACCTACTTCTTCCTGGACAACGACCCGGAATGGCTGAAGCAGCTCGATCAGTACCGCCAGTCTTTCGAAGAATGGCTGCGCAAGGCCAGGAGCTCGGCCTATACCCTCGATCAACGCCAGATCCTCAACGACATCGAATCCAGGTACATCCGCTACAGCTACGGGCGCGACGAGGTCATCGACCTCTACAAGCGTGGGGACCGGGATGAGGGGTTCAAGCTGCACCGGCAGGTGCGGGGCGAATTCCATGCCATCTGCGACCTTTGTGAGAAATACCGGGCGGAGCACGAAAAGAGCATTGTCCTGGCCCGCAGCGAGATTCGCTCGGCTTTCCGCTCCATCCACGTCATGACTCTCGTGGCCCTGCCGGGTGCCCTGGTGATGGGCGCTCTGCTCCTTTACATCCTTTTCCACCAGGTCCTGGAGCCCATACGCCTCCTGGCCTTCGGCTCGGAAAAGGGTTCCAAGGGGGGGCGTGTCGTCAACGAAGTGAAGGCCCTCAGCAACCGGGTCACGAGCCTCATGGAAGACGTGGACCAGACCCAGACCCAGCTGCAGCAGAGCCGGGAGCACCTGCTGCAGGCGGAGAAGCTGGCCATGGTGGGAAAGCTTGCGGCGGGAGTCGCCCACACCATCCGCAACCCCCTCACGTCGGTGAAAATGCGCCTCTTTTCCATGGAGCGCTCCCTGGAGCTTTCCTCCACCCAGCGGGAGGACTTCGAAGTCATTTCCGACGAAATCCGGCACATCGACACCATCGTGCGGAACTTCCTGGAATTTTCCAGGCCCCCGAAGCTCAAAATCCAGAGCATCAGCGGGTCGGATGTGGTGGACAGCGCCATTCAACTGCTGCGGCATCGCCTGGAGTCTTACGGCGTGGAGGTGGAGCTCTACCGGCAGCGGCGGCTTCCCGAAGTCCAGGGGGACCCCGAGCAGCTGAAGGAAGTCCTGGTGAACCTCATGGTCAATGCCTGTGAAGCCATGCCCGAGGGCGGCAAGATCGCCATCCGCGAGGAGGAGGGCGTGACGGGTCCCCTGGGCCACGTGGCCGTCATCCGCCTCAGCGACAACGGCCCCGGCATCCCGGAAGCGCTCCAGGACAAGGTGTTCCAGCCGTTTTTCAGCACGAAGGAGGAGGGCACGGGCCTGGGGCTGAGCATTGCCGCGCGGATCATCGAAGACCACAAGGGGTGGTTGAATGTCCGGTCGCGCGAGGGGAAGGGCACGACCTTCACCATCACGCTTCCCTGCAAGGAGGATGGGATTTGGCTTCGATCCTGATCGTTGACGACGATGCGCATCTGAGGC
>DAIQOB010000296.1:0-4232 GCA_036788075.1 Syntrophobacteraceae bacterium | reverse complement strand
AGACACACCTCAGCCTCAGCCACGATCCGGTCCTCAAGGGCGTGCCCAAGGGCTGGACCCTTCCCATCCGTGACGTTTTGATTTACTCCGGCGCCAAGTTCCTCTGCCCCTGCGCCGGGACGATCACCCTGATGCCCGGAACCTCTTCCAACCCGGCCTTCCGCCGCATCGACGTCGACACCAAGACGGGTAAGGTCAGCGGTCTGTTCTAAGCACGGGGCCACCGAAAAGACTGTTCGTTTTCATCCCACCATGCCGGCGAAAGCCGGCATGTGCAAATTTTGTAAGTTTTAGACTGAATATGAAATAATAAGGGGACAGGGCGTACGCCCTGCCCCCTTATTTTATTTATTGCTCAAGGGCTTTTTTACGGCTTCGCGCCATCAGGAATTTTGCATCTCACATGCCATGATGGTCTGTTTGCAAAGAACCCAGGTCGTGACCGAGCCCACTCCTGCGGGAACTGGTGAAATTTTTTGAACGATGGGCTCCACCTCGGCAAAATCCACATCGCCGCAGTATTTCCCAGGATTATCCGGGTCAGCATTGATGCCCACATCGATAACGATCTGTCCGGGTTTGACGAAATTGCCTTTGATCATCTTGGCCTTTCCCACGGCAGCGATGAGGATTTCCGCATCCTGGCAGACTCCCGGCAGGTTCTCGGTTCTGGAATGGCAGATCGTTACGGTGCCGTGCTCCCTCAGGAGCAGCATGGCCAAAGGTTTCCCCACCACCAGGGACCTGCCCACCACGACGCATTTCTTCCCCTTGATGGGGATATTGTAATGATGGAGCATATCCATGCAGGCTGTGGGTGTGCAGGGAGGGAAACCGGTGGGGTCATCGGTGAAGACTTTGGCTGCGCCGCCGACGGTCAGGCAGTCCACATCCTTCTCCACCGGGATGAGAGTTCTTATTTTCTTTTCGTTCAGATGCTTGGGCAAGGGCGAAAACATCAGGATACCGTTGACGTCTTTTTTCTGTCCCACTTCGATGACGGCCTTTTCAAAAGCGGCCTGCTCAATATTTTCCGGGTACTCGAAAACCTCTGAATCCATGCCGAGGGCGCTGCAGGTCTTTTTCGCTCCACCTTCGTAAAACAGGTCGTCCGGCCGCTTTCCGACCCGGATGATGCCGAGCTTCGGCATGATCCCTTTCGCCTTCAGGCCGTCTACCTTCTTTATGAGCTCTTCCTTCATGGCATCGGCTACGGGTTTTCCTTTCAACAGTTCAGCCATGGATCAATCTCCTTATTTTTTCAATTTTGAAATGACAAGGGCCAGAGTATCATCCGCCAATTTGGATCCGGTGTCGATCAGCTCGTCCATTTCCTTGCGGGTGGCGGAAACGAATGCCTGATCTTTGATGGCATTGAGATTGATGATCACATTGAGACTTCCTGCAATGAGAGCGCTTTTGAGAAAAACGACGCCGCATCCCACATCGGAGATGGCGATCATAGTGCCGATCTCACCCATTCTGGCATGTATTTTGATTCCTTCAAAAGCTGCGCGCATGATCTCCATGGGAACGCCACAAGCCGCCTTGCAGCAGTTCTCCATGGTTTCTTCCTTGAATTTTGCCTCTTCGGGAGTATTTTTCGGAAGTCCATAGGCTTTGGACAGGGGCTCGAAGACTTCGGCATCCTTGTCCACCAGCTCTTTAAGCTTGAGGATGACCTTATCCCCTTTGGCTATGAGCTCTTTGACCTCTCCTTCCACATCTGCATATTTCTTTTTACCAACGGTCAAATTTCCTACCATGTTGGAAAGAGCCATCCCTATGGCGCCTCCCATGGCAGCCGCGCCTCCTCCTCCCGGAACAGGTGCTTTTGAGGCCAGTACTTCGATGAATGCCGAACAGGTTTGATCTAACATCGTCATCTTTGTTCTCCTCTTTGATTGATGATGGCATGGGGGTCATGTTTTGAAATGTGAAGGACCGCTCTTTCACATTCCGAGGGGTGACACTGTTCGATTAAATACTGTCCAAAGGCTGTCAACTTCTCTCTTCAAAGGTGAAAACACCTTATACCATAAATCGGTCAATCGTAATGAACTTTTATGTGTATAAGGTTTGAAATGTGTATCAGGAATCCTGCTTCGCGGTGAGGGCATCCAGTCTGGCTTCGACCTGCCGGAAGAGGTCCTGTGCAAAATGATCGCGCTGCATTCCCGCGCATTCACCGTAAGATTTTGGAGCCCTGAATTTCGGGCGGTCCAGTCGGAAGATTTGAGAATGCTGGAGGCCTTTCAGGTCGTGCCGCTCCAAATCCACGGCTTGCAGCATGATAGGAACGACCGGCTTGGCGTCGCTTCCCAGGAATCGTGGAAGCTCCTGCTCGCCGATGTATTGAGACGCAAGAAATGCCGGGCTGATGAGGAGCAATCCCAGCTGACACTCGTTCAAGGCCTCTTGGATTTCCTCGCTCCATTTTTCTCCCACCAAAATGTCGGTGTCGCGCCAAAAGCTGTAGGCGTAGTGTTTGGAAGGGGCAGCCTGTTCCCGGAACTTTTCCATAAACCGGTTTGCCAGGTCTTTGTTTGCACGGGCATACGATACGAAGCATTTGATTTTCTTTTTCATTCCGCTCCACATCTCCTTGGTGGGAAGCCCAATGCCGTCTTGCAGGAACGGCAGTGAGGCATTGACTGCGCTAATCTTGTCAGAATATTTTTACTGTCGGGCGGATGCAAACGATAAATGCACGAGGGACCATAATTTTGTGTAATTTAAACCGTGGCATGCGAAATCTTGAGCATGATGCCCCAACTGTCAGAAAAATCCATGGAGGCCGGTGAAATGCCGGCAGGGGATCTGGAAGGCGTTGCTGCACAGTTGTTCTGAGGAAGGAAGGCGGGTATAGGTTACGACCGGTCGCGGCGGAGAGGGCTTCCATGTGCCCATCCCCTTTTGCTCAATCTTTCAGGTGGGATGGCAGTATCGCCCATGAGGGTCCACCGCAACCGGTTTAAGAGCTTCCTAGCTGCGCATTAAAAATCGTCCAAATCCCTCTCTTCCAGCGAAGAGATCTGCCGGGAGGGTGGCAAAGATCTGCCGCTACGGCTGTCCGGAAAGCGTTTGCCATTGTCGCCATTGCCCCGGGGCGCGGGGTGGAAGGGAGGGGGTGCGTCGGACCGTGAAGCTTTGAATACCCCTGCGGCATGGGCTTTGCCGGCTGTGAAACGGACTGTTTGCTGTTTGCCCCCGGTGACGATCCCCTGAAGGTTATTGACAAAGGACTGCATCCGCATGGCCTGAGAGCTCATTTCTTCGGACGCCGAGGCTGCTTCCTCCGCGCTGGCGGCATTCTGCTGCACCACCTTGTCCATCTCGGCCACCGCCTTGTTGATCTGACTGATACCCTGAGCCTGTTCGCTGGATGCCACCGCGATTTCTCCCACCAGCTCTCCAACAGAAGCGGAACTATTCCTCACATCGGCAAAAGCTCCATTGGTGGTGGTGACCAAGGTGACCCCTTCCTGGATTCTTTTCACGGTCCCTTCAATGAGTTTGGCGGTATTTTTTGCCGCCTCAGCTGCGCGCAGGGCCAGATTGCGCACTTCGTCGGCCACCACGGCAAAGCCTGCTCCGGCTTCCCCCGCCCGTGCCGCTTCCACCGCAGCATTCAACGCAAGGAGATTCGTCTGAAAGGCAATCTCATCTATCGTCTTGATGATTTTCTGTGTTTCCTCGCTGGCGGAGGCGATCTCGTGCATGGATGATGTCAGATCATCCATGGTGTTGTTGGCTTTTTCCACCCTGTCACTGACATTGCGCATGAGATGGTTTGCCTGGCTGGCGTTGTCTGAATTCTGCTTCGTCATGGACGACATTTCTTCCAGAGAAGAAGAGGTTTCTTCAATGGCAGCCGCTTGTTCGGAAGCGCCTTCAGCCAGGTGCTGGCTGGAAGTGGAAACCTCCGCCGATGCTGCAGCGACGTGATCGGTAGCATCGGTGAGCTCTTGGACGAGACGCTGCAGGGGTCGGGAGATGGTCCTGCTGCAAAAGAACCCTGCCATCCCGGACAGGAGCACCATCAGCAGAGTACAGACCGCCATAATGGAAGCCACTCGGGATGCGCTCTTGTCTGCATCTGCCTTGATATCATTCGTCAATTCCATAAATTCATTGAGGGGGGTATTGGCGGCAATGCTGTAAAATTTATCTCCGACTTTCAGTGGAAGGAAGGCGATGACCTTATGTATGCCCTCGAAAGTATAACTTCC
>DAIQOB010000295.1:0-4248 GCA_036788075.1 Syntrophobacteraceae bacterium | reverse complement strand
TGCATGGTGTCGAAGGTTGCTCCACCCCAGACTTCCATGGAGTAAAAGCCGACCTTGTCCATCTCTTCGGCGATGGCCATAAAGTCTTCGTTCCTACCGCGAGTGGCAAAGAGTGACTGGTGGCCATCCCGGAAGGTCAGATCCTGAATCTTCAGGGGATGGGTGACCGGAACTTTTTCATCATCAAGTTGCCCCGAAGTAAGCACGCCATGCTGAACTTTGTCCATCCTTGCATCTCCTTTTTCCGTTGGAAATTTTGTACCAAACCCACTCCAGAGCCAGGTTCCGTATCTTCAAGCCATCAATAGAGTTTGAATGCCTTCGAAGCTCATCCGGATCATCAGACAGTTGGGAACGAGATTTTCCCCTGAACCGTTAAGAAATCATCGCTTCAGTGCATAGAGTATCTCAGTCTTACCTGTAACGCTGCGCACGGCTCATGAGGTTTTCACCGAGCCAGCCGCAACTGCCAGGCCCGCCTCAGGTCCATGGAAGCCGCTCGGCCTGCCATCGTCCAGGGGCTGAAGGACAGGACGGGTGGATGTGCGATCTGCTGCTGTTGAAGAGACATCATTGCAAGTGCAGCTTCATCGTCCTGGATGTATGCATTGACTGCAGCCGCAACGGCGGCTACCACAGGTTTCTTGATTGGCATATCTTCTCCTTCTCATGTACCACTGCCGCAGCCATCCAACCGCCGCTTCATTCAAAGGCCCATGGAATCGCTGATGGTATTCATTGCGGTAAGACTCAGCTCGATAAAATCCATCAATGGAATATCTATCTGCTCACACAGAGTGATATGATCGCGATGGACGTTTCTTGCAAAATCCTTACTTTTCATGCGCTTACGCACGGACTTGGGATTCAGGCTCCGGAGCTGCCTGTCGGGGTGCACCAAGGCTGATGCAACGATTAACCCCGTGATGGTTTCAGCGCATGTCAAGGCATAGTCAAACGCCGTTTTCCGTTCCAGACCGAGGCTCTCGGCATTATGCCTCAGGATGGCGTCGAGGGCATCCTGGGGCAGCCCGAAACCCGCCAGTATTTCAACCGTTTTGCGGCCATGCTCCTCGGGATTGTCGCGGGTGTATTCGAAGTCGAGGTCATGCAGCAATCCGGCGATTCCCCACAATTCTACCTCCTGGTTCATCCGAAGGGCTAAACTGCGCATGATGGCTTCGGTAGCCAGGCAGTGTTTTCTTAACGTCTCTGTTTGGATATGATCGTCTAAAAGCTGCAGTGCATCGTTTCTAGTCATGGGATGTGGTCCATGGAATGAACAGGCGGTCTCTTGTGCAGTCCTCGGTCTCAGCTCGCTTTGTATGAAGGATTCCCTGCCATTTCAAAAATGCCTGATACAGGGTCCTGATTGCTGGAACATGCACCCAAGAATCTTCCGGACCAGGGGATGACTCTCACTGCGAAGTTCTGGTGCTGTGTCAGTGTTGTTTCGCAGGGTACCCCCTTTGATTCCCCCCTTGAGGGGGGTGGGGGGTGTTGTCCTGCCCGGCATAACCTTCTTGACGGAGCACTAGGCCACGGCCCGGCGGGTTTTCTTCTTCAGGTTGCTGATTTTTCGGCGGAGCACATCGACCATTTTGGGATTTCCGGCAGCCTTCGCCTGAACTCTCTTTTCTTTGAGTTCTCGGATTTTGGCCTTCATTTGGCGCACATCCACGTCCGTCTTTTTGGACTTCTCATCCACGATGCCCTTAACTTCTTTGATGGCCGCGATCAACTCGTTCTTGTTCATGGCGTGAACGCCGTGAATGACCTCCAAAGTGAGTGCGAGCTCACGAAGCTCCTTGGCGGTCATTCGATCTAAAGGCTTTTCCTTGGCAACTTTCTCTTTCTTCTTACCCATGACTTCGCTCCTTTGTTGAATTCTGCTGAGACGCCTCAGCCAGTGTGGTAAATGGCTTAAAAAGATCAATGGGAACAGGGAAAATAGTCGTGGAATTGTTTTCCGCCGCTATTTCTCTGAGGGTCTGCAGGTAGCGCAGCTGAATGGCCACGGGGTTCTCCTGCAGAATATGGGCTGCGTCGGAGAGTTTGGCGGCGGCCTGATATTCCCCTTCGGCGCCGATGACCTTGGCTCGTCGCTCTCGCTCCGCTTCGGCCTGCTTGGCCATGGCCCGCTGCATCTCCTGAGGCAGGTCGATGTATTTGAGCTCCACCACGGTCACTTTGATTCCCCAGGGATCTGTGTGCCGATCGAGAATTTCCTGAATGTGTGCATTGATCTTGTCCCGCTCGGAGAGCAGGTCATCCAGCTCCGCCTGACCACATACGCTGCGCAGCGTCGTCTGGGCGAGCTGACTCGTGGCGTAGAGATAATTCTCGACGGTGATGATGGCCTTCACGGGATCGATCACCCTGAAATAAATGACGGCATTGACCTTGACCGACACGTTGTCGCGTGTGATCACGTCCTGGGAAGGAACATCCGTTGCGACAAGGCGCAGACTGACCTTCTGCATGCGGTCGATGAGGGGGATCAAAAGGATCAGGCCGGGCCCTTTGGCATCGATGATTCGCCCGAGGCGGAAAATCACGCCTCTTTCGTATTCATTGAGTACACGTATGGCATTGGCCAAAAACATGATCCCCAGTGTGACGATGGCAACAATCCCGTAAAAAGGCATTTTCCCCCCTTAAGTCTTTTCGGCTTGATTGCCCAAAGCAAAGCAACAATTCGCCCTATCTAACACTGATCCTCTTGACTTTCAACTTTAAATTAACCACCGATACCACAACGATTTTTTCCCCTGCAGGGATGTCCTCATCGCTGAAGGCATTCCACAATTCTCCGCTGACGAAGACTTTACCCTCGGGGCGAATCGGCTGGATGACTTCCCCCACCTGCCCCTCCAGGGCCTCGACGCCTGTTTGCGGTCTGGCCCGCTGTGCGCGGAAGGCCAGAGCCGCCACCCCCGCAAAAAAGGCTGAGACGGTCAGGACCGTCGGAATCCATACCGAGAGGGCAAGGCTGCCGGAGAGGTCGGGAGTGCGGAACAACATCAGGGTGCCCAGCACCAGGCACACGATCCCCGCGACGCTGAGCATTCCATAGGAGACCACCTTGATTTCCAGGATGAAAAAGACGACGGCAAGGAGGATGAAAAGGAATCCGGCATAGTTGACGGGTAAGGTCTGCATGGCGTACAGAGCAAGCACCAGGGCAATGCCTCCGATGACTCCGGGAAGAACGGCGCCAGGCTGGGAGATCTCAAAATACAGCCCCGCCAGTCCGATCATGAGGAGGATGTAAGCGATATTGGGATTGCTGATGGTACGCAGAATTTTGTGCTGCCATCCTGCATGAAGGGTCCGCTGCTCCAGTGCCGCCGTGCGGAGCGTTTTCAGCAATCCGTGCTTTTGGATTTCCCACCCGTCCAGCTTGCGGATGAGGTCGGGTATGTCCTCGGCCACCAGGTCGATGACATTTTCCTTGAACGCCTCTTCCGCCGTTATGGATACACTCCTGCGGACAGCATCCTGCAGCCATTCTTCATTCCGGCCTTTCTCCGCGGCAATGCTGCGGGCAAGGGCCAGCATGTCGTTTACGACCTTTTCATTCATGGCGCCTGGAACGTCTTGGCCCGTCGAGCTCACGGGATGGGCGGCCCCGATGTTGCTCCCGGGGGTCATGGCCGCCACATCTGCAGCAGCAGTCACGAAAACCCCTGCCGATGCCGCCTGTGCCCCCCGTGGATAGACATAAACCACGATGGGGAGGGGGGCATTCATGATGGATTGCACGATGCCCCGCATGGACGTCATGAGTCCCCCGGGAGTATCGAGGAGCATGATGAGGCATTCGGCGTTTTCTTCCCGGGAGCGTTCGATGGCGTATTGGATGAAGTCCTCGACGCCGGGATTGATGGTGTCTTTGATCTCGACGATGTTGAGATGTGCCACTTCCGAAGAGGCGGCAGGGCAGGGGAGGAAGGGTAGCAGGAGTAGAAGGGCCAGTGCTGAGGTCTTGAACATTTTGATCCGGAGGAGAGGCATGTGGCGATCCTTTCATGTGGGATGAAGGATTCGATGTATGAGCAGCAGATCCTGCCAGGTACCGCTCTTTTGAGACGGGTTGCGCAGAAGATATGCCGGGTGAAAGGTCACTATGAGAGGAATCCCCCGCCACGAATGCACCTTTCCCCTTAGGCGGGAAACAGCGCTGCCGGTCCCGAGAAGCGTCTGGGAGGCGCAGGCGCCGAGAGCGCAAATGACCTTCGGCTGCAG
>DAIQOB010000294.1:0-4278 GCA_036788075.1 Syntrophobacteraceae bacterium | reverse complement strand
TCAAGGCCTCCGGCAGTTCCGCCTCGGTCTTGACAATGCTGAGTCCAATGCTGGAGCCCTCGTGCTCGGGCTTGATCACCAAGGGGAGGCCCAGACGCCCGACGACCTCTGCCAGGTCGGCCGGACGGTCCCGTTCCAGCACGGCGTAAGGAGCGACGGGCAAGCCTGCGCGCTCGTAAAGTTCTTTGCTCAGGATCTTGTTGATGGCGACAGCGCTTCCCAGTATCCCGCTGCCCTGATAAGGGATCCCCAGGGATTCGAGAAATCCCTGGATGGTGCCGTCCTCTCCCATGCGGCCGTGCAGGATGATGAGGGCCACGTCGATGCCTGCGGCCTCCTGAGCCAGGCGGGGGAGGTCGTCGCGGGGATCGTACCGGGAGATTTCGTATCGATCCTTGTCAAGCGCCTGGAAAACCTGTTCTCCACTTTTCAGGGAAACTTCGCGCTCTGCGGATTTCCCACCGGCCAGCAATGCAACCCTCAATTTTTTACCGCTCATAAGACTCCGATGCGATGACTGAATTAGGTTAGGGGAGACAGTTCCATGAGCTCTCTCTCCTCCGGGGTGATGGGAAGATGCGCGAAAATTTTGTCCTCCAGCATCCGATAGAGGTCGAGCTTCCTCCAGATCCTGCTCTTATGTTCCCGGGTTTTTCCGTAGCGCTCCATGAGATCGTAAAACCGATCTTCCAGTGAGACGATTTCATCGTGCTTCACTCGCTTATCCGAGTAATTCACGATCAGGGATTCATTCAGGGGACCTTGCAAGCGATGCGACTCCAGGCTGGCGTGCTCTTCCACAATGGGTGCAATATGTAGATAGCCCCATTCTTCCAGCATCCTGGCCCCCAGCGCACAGTGGCTCTCGCCCGTGGTAAGACTGGGGGCTTTGGCGATGTCGTGGAGCAGAGCCGATGCCTGCAGAAGATCCAGGTCCAGGGAGGGATGTTCTTTTTTCAGGAAGCGGCCCAGGTAGAGAGAGATTTCTGCCACCATGAAACTGTGATTTTGGATATGAGGAGGCATTTCCACCTGAGCGATGAGCTCCAGGCACTGTTCGCGCGTCGGGGTAGCCAGCGTGTACATCACGATCCTTATTTCTTGGGTTCAACGCGTACTTTTTGAAACGAGTTAAACATATTTCAAAGAAAACGGTACTGGCAAGAGAAAGAATGGAAAAACGTTCAATGAGGGGAAAATTTTCTATCTCCATGCTTGGGAATTTGCCTCTGCCGGGGTCTCATACGCTCCTGAAAAAAATCTTCCGCGCTCCGCTGCAAGAAAATCTTGTCGAATCAAGCGGCTTCCAGGGGGACCCCTGCAGCACCCAGGTGCGGAAATGATTTTTTGAGAAAAGGGAAGAAAACGAAAGTTCGAGATATCTGTTTTTGGAGAACGAAGCCCGCAAGAGAGTCCAAGTCACCAAGATGCCACGTTAAAAATGATTTTAGAAAAAATCACTGGCATCAAAGGGTTAGAAATTTTTAACGTCTAACATCCATGCATCCTGACGATTTTCTGCCTCCAACTTTCCGGGAAGGATCTTCCTCGAAACTCGTCAGATCAACTTTGACCCCTCCCGGATTCTTGGATATGTAAGGCACACGACTTTTGGAAACGGATCAGAGCCTGTCATCCGGTTTTGCTTCATTCTTATTTTTTCTGCTTCAAATTCAAGTTGTTAAACAAGGTTTTCCCTCTCCCCTCATGCAATGGGAACATGCTGAATGCTCTCCAGGGGATTTGTTTGTCTTTTGTGTTCTCCAAGCGAGGGGGGCGAGCTGAGCTCTCTGAACAGCCTGTTTTGACATCCTGCCCACCGAAAGCCGGTGGGAGAAGGGAAATCGAGTTCATATGGTCCAGGAATGGCAAGAAATAAAGAAAAAAGTCCAAAAGACTCTTTCCAAGGGGCAGTACGATCTTTGGGTCTCCACCATCGATCCCCTGGGAATTGAAGAGGGCTCCCTGATCCTTGGCTGTAGGAATCGGTTCCACATCGAATGGGTACGGGAAAAGCTCGAAGAGAAACTGATCCCGATCGCCCAAAAGCACCTGCCCCAGGTGGAGAAGATCCAGTACCAAATTGTCAAGGACTCTCAGCTGGAGCCGGAAAAGGATCAGGAGGAGAGGGAAGGGCCGCGGCAGATTTCCTTCCATGATTTGATCAAACGTACCGGACCTGCCTTCAACCCCCGTTTCACGTTCGATCAGTTTGTCGTGGGCAATTGCAATCATTTTGCCTATGCAGCCTCTATGGCCATGGCCAGTGGCCAACAGCTTTACAATCAGTCTGTCTACGTTCTTTCGGAGACGGGTCTCGGCAAGAGCCATCTTTCCCACGCGGTGGGGAACTTGTTTCTTCAGAAGCAACCGGATCTGAGAGTCCAATATGTGACGGCGGAGCAGTTTGCCAACGAGATGATTTTTTCCTTGAAACATGGAAGCATCGAGGCCTTCAAGAACAAGTTTCGCCGTGGGTGCGACGTGCTGCTTCTGGAGAAGGTGGAATTCCTGAGCGGCAAGGAAAAAGTACAGAATGAGCTGGTGTACACTCTGGATGAGCTCATGGACCGTGGAAAGAAAATCCTGTGCACCGGTAATGCCTACCCCAAGGATATCCCCAAGCTCAGCATCGAATTGCAGTCGCGCCTGGGAGGCATCCTCGTGACCCCCATCGACCGGCCCGATTTCAAGACCCGGGTGGAGATCATCAAGCGGAAGGCCAGCACGGAAAGCGTCCGTCTTCCCATGGAGGTGGTGGAATTTCTGGCCGACCGGATCAATGGTGACGTTCGCCAGATAGAAAGCTGCCTCGTGGGCATGATGGCCAAGAGCAATATCCTGGGCATCCCCATTTCCCTGCACCTGGCCCAGGAAGTGACGCAGACCATGCTCAATCAGCTGCCGAAAATCACTGTGGAGCACATCCAAAAGATCATCTGCGCCAGCTTCCAGATTTCCATGGAAGAGCTGAAGTCAGCCATGCGCAAGAAGGAGATCGCCATGGCTCGAAAGATCGGGATGTACCTGTGCCGCCAGTACACGACGGAATCTCTGGTGAACATCGGCAAAATGTTCAATCGCAGCCACAGCTCCGTCTTGTACGCGGTCAATGGCTTGAACAAGGAGCTCCAGGACAGGAATAACAAAATGAAACGCCAGGTGGATTACGTCAGCAGGCGCCTGGAAACGAGCTGCCTTTCCGTGTAAGAGTGCTTCACGTCCTGCCGATTCAACGCTCACTCGGTGATGAGCCCATGCTTGACTGCAAAGCGCACCAGCTCCGCAGAGCTCTTCAGCCCCAGTACTTCCATCATGCCGTATTTGTGAAATTCCACGGTCCGTGTGGATATGTGTAAAATGCTGGCGACTTCCTTCACCGAGTGACCCTCCGCGAGGAGCTGGAGCACTTCGCGCTGGCGGGAAGTGAGCCTGGCAATTTCACCTTCCGCGCTTTGCGGCTTTTTCTGGTGGTACTGTAAGAGCTCCCCGGCCAGGAGGGGAGTGATATAAGTCCTTCCTTTGAGGGCGCTGTTGATGGCGGTGACGAGCTCGGAAGGAGCGGAATGTTTCAGGACGTACCCGGAGGCCCCGACTTCAAAAGCGCTCGCGGCATAGGTCACGTCCAGGTGCATGGTCAGGAAGACGACGGCGATCTCCTTGTTTTTTTTCTTCAGAAGGCGCACGGCGTCAATCCCGTTCAGGAGGGGCATGGAGACATCGGCCACGACGACATCGGGCTTCAGCTTGTCCACCGCCTCGAGCATTGCCCGCCCGTCTTCCACAATCCCCACCAGCTCGAACTCGGGTTCCAGCAATCCCCGGAGCCCTTCGGCGACAATGCGGTGATCATCCGCTAAAAGAATTTTTGGCCGTCTCATTCCTTTTTCTTTCCGAGAGGTACGGATACTTTGATCTCTGTGCCCTCTCCCGGTTCGGAGCGTATGTCGAAGTCCCCGTTTACAAACTGCACTCTCTCCCGCATGCTCGCCAGTCCAATGCCGGGAGTATGGCGCACACAGCGTGGAACAAATCCCATGCCGTCGTCTTTGACCTTCAGCAAGATTTTATCGCCCAGGTCCTTGAGTATGGAGGGGTGGAGCTCCCTGGAGATGGCATGGAAATCTTCCGACAGGCTGATCAACTGCTCCTTGATGTGCCCGATCTTTTGCAGAACGGTGGCATCGAGATGCTGTGAGTGCAGTTCCAGCGTTCCTGACTCAATGGCGACGGCGGCAAGCCTCTGGGCAAGGTCGTCGTGAAATTCCCGGGAGAGTC
>DAIQOB010000293.1:0-4279 GCA_036788075.1 Syntrophobacteraceae bacterium | reverse complement strand
GGGCGCTCGAAGCGCTTCGAGACCTCCCCCGCCCCCGCGGCCGGGTCATTCGCGGAGGTGGAGTCAAGCGCATTCCGGGGCGGGAGGTCGTGCGGGGAGATATCCTGGTTCTTGTCGAAGGAGACCGGGTTCCGGCTGATGCCATGATTCTTTCCTGTACCAATCTTTCGGTGGATGAGTCGCTTTTGACAGGAGAATCCGTACCCGTGCGCAAGATCCCTTGCGACAGCGATAGCGGGGAGATGGCGTGCCCCGGAGGGGACGATCTTCCTTTTGTCTATTCGGGTTCCCTGGTGGTTCAAGGACAGGGGCTGGCCCGCGTGTTGGCGGTCGGCATGCAAACGGAGATGGGAAAGATCGGCAAGGCGCTCCAGGCGGTGGAAACGGAAGAGACACCCCTCCAGAGGGAAACGAACCGCCTGGTGCGGTACCTGGCAGGATTGGGGATACTCCTGTGTGCCCTTGTGGTGGTTGTCTATGCCATCACCCGCGGCAACTGGCTCGATGGCGTTCTGGCCGGAATTTCCCTGGCCATGGCCATGCTCCCCGAAGAGTTCCCCGTGGTGTTGACGATCTTTATGGCCCTGGGAGCCTGGCGCATTTCCCAAAAACAGGTGCTCACCCGGCGTGTCCCAGCCATTGAGTCCCTGGGTGCCGCCACGGTGCTCTGCGTGGACAAGACGGGCACTCTCACCCTCAATCAAATGTCGGTGAGCAAAATCTTTGCGGGTGGAGCCTTCTACAGCACGAACGCGCGCCAGGGCACATCCCTGCCGGAAAAGTTCCATGAACTTGTGGAGTTCGGAATTCTAGCCAGTCAAAACGACCCCTTCGATCCCATGGAAAAAGCCTTGAAGCGGCTCGGGGGGGAGTACCTGGCAGGAACCGAGCACATCCACACCAGTTGGACTCTCGTTCAACAGTATCCTCTTTCCAGGGAACTCTTGAGCCTCTCGCACGTTTGGAAATCCCCCGATGAGCGCGACTACATCATTGCAGCCAAAGGCGCTCCCGAAGCCATAGCCGATTTATGCCACATGGACGAGCGTGCAACGCGCATGCTCGTCTCACATGTCCATGCCATGGCAGGAGAAGGGCTCAGGGTCCTCGGTGTGGCGAAGGCAGCCTTCGTGCAGACGAATCTTCCCCATGAGCAGCATGATTTTACCTTCGAGTTCGTTGGGCTGGTTGGCTTTGCCGACCCTGTTCGGCGAAGCGTTCCCGCGTCCATCAAGGAGAGCTATCAGGCTGGGGTACGGGTGGTGATGATCACAGGGGATTATCCCGGTACGGCTCTGAGCATCGCACGGCAGATCGGTCTCGCACCGCTTGATGAGATCATGACCGGTCCTGAGCTGGATGCATTGGATGACTCGGAGCTTCAAGAGCGCATCCGCACCGTCAACATCTTTGCCCGAGTGGTGCCCGAGCAGAAATTGCGGCTGGTCAATGCCCTCAAAGCTAACGGGGAAATTGTTGCCATGACGGGGGACGGCGTCAACGATGCTCCGGCACTCAAAGCGGCCCACATCGGAATTGCCATGGGCGGGAGAGGAACCGATGTGGCACGCGAATCCGCCGCTCTGGTACTTTTGGACGATGATTTTTCATCCATCGTTCAGGCGGTGCGACTCGGGCGCAGGATTTTCGATAATCTCAAAAAGGCCATGGCCTACATCCTGGCGATCCACGTTCCGATTGCCGGATTGTCCCTCCTTCCGGTCCTCTTCAAATGGCCTCTCATCTTGTCACCCATTCATATCGCCTTTCTCGAGCTCATCATCGATCCCGCCTGCTCCATCGTTTTCGAAACCGAACCGGAGGAGGCAGGCATCATGAAGCGTTCGCCACGCGATTCCCATAAACCACTGTTCAGCAAGGAGGTGCTGGCGCTCAGTCTTCTGCAAGGTGTCAGTGTCCTCGGAATCGTGTTCGCGGTTTACCTGGTTGCCCTCTTCCGGGGACAAGGCGAAGAGGATGCGCGAACCCTTGCCTTTTCGTCGCTTATTATTGCCAACCTTGCGCTTATCATGACAAATCGATCCTGGTCTCATACAGCTCTGACAACGTTGAGGAGCCCCAATGTCGCTCTCTGGTGGGTGGTCGGGGGAGCAATATCCTTTTTGGGTCTGGTCCTCTACATTCCGGCCTTGCGCGCCCTTTTCCATTTCAGCAAATTGCATCGGCTGGACCTGGCCCTTTGTCTCGCATTCGGAATAGCGGGCATCTTGTGGTTTGAGGTTCTGAAAGTCTATCGCCTCCGGAGGCATCGGCCCGTACGTTGAGCCGTACAGTGAATGGCAAAGGGTATTGCCGGGGACTGATACAACGACTTCATTCGCGAAAATATACACCCTTGCTCATGATGCCTGCCGGATGTTCGTGAAAGCGCCCAGTGCTTTGCCAGGTCCGAAATACCTGGTTGGTAGCTCAGCAGCAAGGCTGCTCATTTTTATGAAAAGAGCCTCATGACATGCTCGGAACTCGAAAGCTGAAATAAATATCTTCATGGCTCACGATTTGTTCAGCACGTTGATGATGTATTGATAAAGTTCCCTCGCCTGGTCATCGGATATGGCAGTGGGAGGAAAGGCGGGCATAGGGGCTTTCGGCTTCCTGATCCAGGCAAGGAATGTCTCCTGGCTGGAAATTTTGGGAGAGTTCTTCACCGGCAGCTTGGGGTGACTCACATTACCGCCGTTGGGATGACAACCGCCGCAATTCTCGGCGTAGATCGCCTCCCCAGCCTTGAAATCCTCAGGGGTTGAGCCACTCCTGGCTCCGTATACGAGTTCTCCGCCGAAGTACCCCAGCCCTAAAACCGTCAGGAGACAGAAAGTATAGATCGCGATCATTGCGCCATGTTCTCCCTTGGTCTTCCGCCCCAATCCGTAGGCTGTCAAGAGGAAACAAAGCAAGACGCCGGCGAGAATGAGCTTCATTTTGAATGGAAACAGCATAGCGCCCGCGAAAAACTGACGCCAATCCAAAAGGCCCGTCAGGATGGTCGGAAAGGTGAAGACCAAAGCGATCAGCATGCAATACCATGCGGCATGCTTCAGTTCGCGATGATGGCGGAATGCCCCGATGACACCCAGGATAAAAGCGCCGATCACCATCCCTACCGGGATGTGCAGCTGCGTTGGGTGGAGGGGATGGTGATATCCCAGGTTCCCAAGGAAACGGTAAAGAGAAGCTATGAGCCCATCATGCATGGCGGTTCTTATCCTTATGAAAAAGCCGGTGCCGTCAAACGGACACCGGCTTAACACCGTTCGCGGCGAAAGACTTCAGAACGATGGCTAGCTCAATTTCTCATACAGCTTCGCGGGGGTGTTGCAGACCGGGCAGGACGTGAAGCCCGGGGTGTTTTCAACGGTGTAGCCGCAAGTCGGGCATACATAGAAGTCGGCTTTGGCAGCTTTCCACTGATCGAGTTCCCCCAAAGCTGCCTGGTAGAGCCTGGCATGTTCCGCCTCTGCCTCTTTGGCATAGGTGAAGGTCCGGACGGCATCGTCATTCTTTTCTTTTTCAGCCTGTGCGACAAACTCAGGGTACATGGTATCGCGCTCATAGCTTTCGCCCTTCAGGGCATCTTCCAAATTTTCTTTAGTGGATTTAATTTCCGGCGGATTGATATCCGCCTTCGGTTTACCACCCATACTTTCGATCACCTGGGCATGATTGTTCAGATGAATTTCCTCGGCTCTCGCGGCAGCTCGAAACAGCCTGGCGACCCTAAGGTACCCCTCCTGATCCGCTTTTTTGGCATACTCCAGGTATTTAGCATGTGCATTGCTTTCGCCGTTGTACGCGGCCATCAAGTTGTCCAACGTTGTGCCCGTTGAAGCATTGGATGGCCCGGGAACGCCCAGGCCAGCGGCTACCAAAACAGCTGCGAGCACAAGTAAACGAACAAGCCGAAAATTCGCTTTCATTCACTCCTCCTTTTTCATCGGGGTTCAGGCATGTTTTCTCTCAGGCATTGCACTTCAGGCAAAATAGAGTTGAACACTGCTCTTAAACAATGAGTAGCTAAAGAAGCTATGCCCTGTTCTTCTTGCAGGCAGGAAGCCGCTGATAATTTGACCCAGAATAGTATTGCTCAACGTTTTGTCAACTCTAAAACCGGTGGGTGTCAAAAAGGATGGAAAAAACGGAATGGACCTTGAGGGGGCTGGCATCACGGCAGTCGGGCACTTGAGTTGACCCGTACATTTTTTCTTGAGCTATTCAAAATAAAACCGGATGAGGCAATCATCACCTCATCCGGTGCATC
>DAIQOB010000292.1:0-4307 GCA_036788075.1 Syntrophobacteraceae bacterium | reverse complement strand
AAAGCCGGAATCCAGGAAAATAAAGACTTTCTGGACCCCGGTTTTCACCGGGGTGACGTTAAGTCAACAGCATTGCCCCCCATCGTCAGCCTATCGCTCCGTCCCAACACCTGCAAAACAGCACTTGCAGGGGATTTTCCTCTTCGATTATATTACTTGCTCATTCATACAACACATGTGGAGGGTCCGTGCCTGAATTTGAAAATGAAAAATGGATTGTAAGGGCTGCTTTAATCACGGTCGTTCTTGTTCTTTGTACGACGTTAACCTCTTTCAAGATCGCCTCCTCCCTGGCGACGGTCGAGGAGGAAAAGGCTTCCACCGTCTCCAGAAGCGCTGATTTTTTTGCCAAGAATGTTCGCGATCACAGTTTTCAACTCCAGATGGAAGTTTTTGAGTTGAAGAAAATGCTGGGGAATGCCGGCCCATCTGTACAAAAGTACATTGAAGGAAAGGTTCGCGACTATGACGAGACGGTCAACCGCTTCAAAAAGGAACAGGACAAGATAGAGGAGGAAAAGCAGCTCATCCTCAAGGAGGTCGAAGCCTCCCGGAAGCACAACAGAAATTTGTTTCTGGCCGTCATTTTCCTCCAGGTGGCGATATTCATGGCCGTCGTCAGCGCGCTCCTCAGGAAGAGAATTCTCTGGCTCTCATGCCTGAGTGTGGGCGTGTTTGGCCTGATATACATGGTCAACGGATTTTTCCTGTGGTTCTGATGCACGAGTGGAGTCAGCCACTGGAGCGCTCCACCTGACGGTATATCCACACCAGTGAAGCCCCAGTTCTCTTCTATCGTCTCTATCGTCAAATACTTTTCTCCATTGTCGAATTCATGCAATGATACCTGGAAGGCGTCTATCCGAGTGGAGAAAACCGATTTATTCCTTTTTCGCTGCTGTCAAAAGCCACTTCGTGGCATGGCCCTTCAGCCCATTGCAGATCCCCTGAGGATCCATCTGTGTTATAAGTGATCAAATCGGCACGACTCTCTACCGTATGAACCCTTGCAGAGTAAGGAGTTTCCCATGAAAAAGGTCGCAATATTCCTTGTCGCCCTGATGGTTTTGGTTCTTCAAGGTCTCGCCTATGCCGGTGCACCCCATCAGATTGCCGGCATTCGCCTGGGAGCCCCCATTGAACAGTACAGGGATTTGATTCGAGAAGACACGAGGATTACGGTCCGCCATATGAGATATATCTCGGAAGTTCAAATGAAGCCCATGGACGGCTACAAGAGCGGATATATTTACTATGGAAACTGCACCAGCCCCGGCACAATCTTCAAAATCAAATTAAAATACCTGCGCGATGACAAAGAATTCTTCAATGATCTGCTGGAGCTTTTCAAGGGCAAGTTTGGAAAAGCCAGCGAGTACAGGGGGGATGCTTTTGGCGGCTACATCGCCTGGAAATGGTCTTTCACGGATGAACACAAGAACAAAATCAGCCTGATCCTGCAGCACAACAGTGTAGACGAAGAAGAGTACACGAGTGGAAATTCCGTCAAACTCGCCATCACGACGGCAATGGACAAGGAACGTCAATGCTATGAAGCAAAATACCCCGGAACGAGTAGAGGTGCTGACACGGCCCAGGACCAATCGAAGGAGATCAAAGACCTGAAAATTTTTCTTCCGGAATGATCGCCTCGATTCGGCAGGAGAGGAACAAATGCCCGAAAAACTGTATCCTGTTCACACCGGTTCTCTGGCTTGCATTTTTATGCCTGGGTATAGCTGTACCTTTGAAATGGAAATGGAGATACCATGAAGACGCTTCTGCTCAATCCCCCATCGTTTGAGAACTTCGATGGCGGCGCCGGCGCACGCTGGCCGGCACGGCGAGAAATACTCTCTTTCTGGTACCCTGCCTGGCTTGCCTATCCCGCCGCACTCATCGGGGACAGCAGGCTGCTGGATGCGCCTCCCCACGGCGTAACTCCGGACGAAACCATTCGCATCGCTCGAGATTTCGACTTCCTGGTCCTTTTTACCAGCACGGTGGGCTTCGACAAGGATGTACATCTTGCGGAACAGATCAAGGATACCCATCCCCAAATCAAGATCGCCTTTGTAGGCCCCCCGGTCTCCATACAGCCTGCTGAAACACTTCAGGCCTCGACCGCCATCGATTTCGTGGCGCGTAAGGAATTCGATTATTCCGTCACGGAATTTGCCCAGGGCAGGGACCCGGGGGATATACTGGGCATCAGCTACAGAAAAAGCGGGCGGATCGTCCACAATCCGGACCGACCGCCGCTCACGGGCCGGGACTTGGATGCTCTGCCGTTCGTTGTGGACATTTACAAGCGAGACCTGGATGTCACCAAGTATAACATTCCCTTCCTGCATCACCCTTTCATTTCATTTTATACGTCACGCGGGTGCCCGGCACAGTGCACATTCTGCCTCTGGCCGCAGACCTTCAGCGGCCACCCATGGAGGACGCGCAGCAGCGAGAATGTCGTGGCGGAGCTGAGACGTGCCTTCGAGCTTTTTCCCAACGTCAAAGAGTATTTTTTTGACGACGACACTTTCGCCTGGGGGAAGTCAAGGGTGCTTGACATCTGCAGGCATCTCAAGCCGCTGAAGTTTACCTGGTCCTGCAACTGCCGCGTCCATGCCGATTACGATATGCTCAAGGCTATGAAGGATGCGGGATGCCGACTCCTTGTCGTAGGGTTTGAATCGGGAAATCCCACGATTCTAAAAAACATCAAGAAGGGCGCAACGGTAGAACAGGCCGTCACCTTCATGAAAAACTGCAAGAGCCTGGGGCTGACCGTTCATGGGGATTTCATCATCGGGCTGCCGGGAGAAACCCGGGAAAGCATACAGCAAACCATGCGGTTCGCCGAACAGCTGGATCCGGAAACCATCCAGGTCTCCATTGCCCACGCCTTTCCGGGAACGGAGTTTTATGAATATGTCACGCGAGAGGGTTACCTGACGGACGACAGCATCGCCGACGAAATGGGGCACCAGCTCCCCAACCTCCACTACCCGGGGCTGAATCGCCAGGAAATCGTGCAGGCAGTAGAAGATTTTTACGGCCGCTACTATTTCAGGCCGCGCGTGATTTTCCGGATCGTGCGGCGGGCTCTTTTTGACAGGAACGACCGGGCGAGACTCTACAACGAAGCGCGAGAATACCTGCGCCTGAGGGCCAAACGAAAGGCATTTACGCGCAGCAGGGCTCCCGCATGACGACGAGAGTCTCAAGGTACTCCTGATGATTGCCCCGGAGGAGATGGCAGGGAAGCCCCGGCTGATCATCCATGCCGATGACTACGGCGCGTCGCGGGAGGTCAATGCAGCGGTACTCCGTGCTTACCGGGAAGGGTTCCTCACCAGCTGCAGCCTGATGGTGGGAGGAGAAGCCTTCCAGGATGCCGTTCTGGGCGCTAAGGAGCATCCCGGTCTTGCAGTGGGGATACACGTTGTGACCGTCATGGGACGGGCTGTGCTCCATCACCAGGCGATTCCCCACCTGGTGGATCCTCAGGGGTATTTCCCTCGGAACCCGACCTGGAGTGGCCTGAAATACTATTTTCACCCCGCGGCACGTCGGGAACTGCGGCAGGAGCTGCAGGCCCAGTTCGAGCGCTTCGCAGCGACAGGGCTGCCTTGCTCACACATCGACAGCCATCTCCACATGCATGTACATCCGGTTATCTTTAAAGCTGTGCTGGAGCTGGGAAAGCAATTCGGGATACGCTGCATGCGTGTGCCCCGGGATGATCTGGGGGCTTCCCTCCGGGCAGAAGCAGGAGGATTGCTTGGAAAAGCGGCGGGGACAATGGTTTTCCATTTCCTCACGCGGGCCATGCGGAAGAAGCTTTACCAACACGGTTTTGTCTTCCCCGACCGGGTATATGGCCACCTCATGAGCGGAAGGATGGATGAGCGCTATGTCGTCTCCGTCATCGGGAGGCTTCAACCCGGAACCACAAGTGAAATATATTTCCATCCCGCCGTCTATCCTGCCGGGACGGCCCTTGCCGCCCGGGAAGCCCAGTGTGCTCGGGAATTCAACATCCTCATAAGCGGCAATGTACTGCAGCGGATGGAGGAACGGGGAATCCGGCGGAGCATCTATCGGGACTTGCTCGAAGGGGGCTGAAGCTTCCCGGTTTGCAGAGCTGCACTGTTCTTCCATCGATTCGAAAAATGGACACGGAGAAATGAAAACCCCCATTGTTTTGACACTCGCGATCCTGGCTCAGGCCATTGGAAATACCTGTCTCAGCAAAGGGATGAAAAACATCGCTTCCCTGAGCTCCGCCGAAAATGGTTTTTCCCTCC
>DAIQOB010000291.1:0-4309 GCA_036788075.1 Syntrophobacteraceae bacterium | reverse complement strand
AGTATGGGCAGGAACTCCCCGTTGATGAGCAGTACGTCGTCTGCCGCATGATTGATGGTGTAGAGTATCTGGTCGGGGGAGAGCCTCACATTGATGGTGTGCAGCACGGCGCCCATCATGGGGACGGCGAAGAAGCATTCCAGGTACCGGTGGCTGTCCCAGTCCATCATGCCGACGGTGTCTCCCTCCTTAACCCCCAGCCCCTTGAGCGTATTGGCCAGCTGGCCGATACGACGGTTGAGGGTTTCGTAGTCGTAGCGAACGAGCTCCCTGTAGACAATTTCCTGCTTCGGTGAGTAGGCGAGGGGGGTGTGCAGCAGACGCTTGATGAGAAGCGGGTATTCATAGGCTGATGCTGTCTTCTGGATGAGTCTTACCGACATGGGGGTCTCCTCCCTTTAAAAAATAATTCCCTGAGATCTCCAATCCTTAATCCCGAATCACGATGGTGCTCATTCCCATACCACCACCTACGCAAAGCGTCGCCAGACCCACTTCCAGGTTGCGGCGCGCCATTTCATAGACCAGCGAAATGACGATGCGCAGCCCCGTACAGCCCACCGGGTGCCCCAGGCCGACTCCGCTCCCGTTGACGTTGGTGATGGTGCGGTCCAGTCCCAGACCACGCTCGCAGGCGATGTACTGAGAGGCAAAAGCTTCGTTGACTTCGATCAGCTGCAGATCGTTGACTTGCATGCCGGCCTTTTTGAGGACCTTTCCCGTGGACGGCACAGGGCCGTAACCCATGAGGTGCGGTTCGACCCCCGCTGCAGCCTGGGCGGCGATGCGGGCCATGGGGGTGAGCCCCAGCTCCCGGGCGCGTTTTCGGGTCATGAGGATGGCTGCAGCCCCCCCGTCATTGAGCCCCGAAGAGTTTCCCGGCGTCACGGTGCCGTTCTTTTTGAAGACAGGCTTCAGCCTGGCCAGGTCTTCCAGGGTCAGGCCAAACCGTGGATGCTCGTCCTGCTGAAAGACGACGTTGCTTCCCTTTTCTCCGGCGACCTCCAGGGGGACGATCTCTTCTTTGAAGCGACCCGCCTTGATGGCGGCCTCGGCCTTGTGGTGACTTTCGAGCGCCAGCTGATCCTGATCCTCGCGCGAGATTCCATATTTTTCGGCGAGGTTTTCCGCCGTCACCCCCATGATCATGGGGTCCCCCAGCAGCCGGCTCCCAGAATGGAGCATTTCCCACATGGCATCGGTCACTTCATGGTTGGTGAGGCGCATGCCCCAGCGGGCGTTGGCCAGGTAGTAGGGAGCGGAGCTCATGGATTCGACGCCTCCCACCAGGACGACTTCCGCATCGCCGCAGCGGATTTGCTGGACCCCGGAAGCCAGGGCCTGCATGGAGGAGGCGCACTGCCGTTGCACCGTGAAGGCCGGGATGTGAGGCGGCAAGCCGGCCACGAGGAGTGCCGTCCGCGCCGTATTGGCTTCATCGAAGCACTGCACACAGTCGCCAAAGACGACCTCCTCGATGAGGTCGGGATCCAGGTTTCCCGCACGCTGGATGGCTTCTTTCATGACATGGGCGCCCAGTTGCGTCGCCCTCACTCCCTTCAGGGCGCCCCCGAATTTTCCAATGGCGGTGCGTGCCGCCGAAACAATGACCACGTCATTCTCTTTGCTCATATTTTTATTTCTCCTGACTAGGGGATGGTGTCGCCACGGATGATAAAAGTTGATCTAAAGGGTTTTTGAAATCACCAGCCGCTGGATTTCGTTGGAGCCCTCGTAGATCTGGGTGATTTTGGCGTCGCGCATCATGCGCTCCACGGGGTATTCCTTGATGTAACCGTAACCCCCCAGTACCTGGACCGCTTCCGTCGCCACCCACATGGCCACGTCGCTGCAGTAGCACTTGGCCATGGAGCTCATGCGCATCATTTCAGGCGAAAGCTGGCTCATATCCTTGGACAAGCCTTCAAACATGCTGCACGCCTTGTAGAGGAGCTGGCGGGCCGCTTCGGTGCGCATGGTCATGTCCGCCAGTTTGAATCCGATGCCCTGGTGCTGGATGATGGGCTTTCCGAAAGTCTCCCGTTCCTTGGCGTAGGCGATGGCATACTCCAGGGCTCCCGCCGCAATCCCCAGGGCCTGGGCCGCCACGGCAAGACGTGAAAAATCGAGAGTTTTCATCATGATATGGAAACCCTGTCCCTCGACGCCCAGGAGGTTTTCGACGGGTACACGGCAGTCCTCGAAAATGAGCTCCACCGTGTCCGACCAACGGATGCCCAGCTTGTTTTCCTTCTTGCCCACGGAGAAGCCCGGAGTTCCCTTTTCCAGGATGAACACACCGGCGTTCTTGTGAGTGGGTTTGTCCGGATTGGTGACGGCATAAACAGTGATCACGTCGGCCACTCCGCCGTTGGTGATGAACGTTTTTGTGCCGTTGAGGATGTAGTGGTCGCCGTCCCTGACGGCGCGGCATCGGAGCCTTGCCACATCGGAGCCGGCAGCGGGCTCTGTCAGAGCAAAGGCGGCGAGATGCTCACCGGAAGCGAGCTTCGGCAAATACCTGGCGCGCTGACTCTCGTTGGCAGCGAGGATGATGGGAAGCGACCCCAGCTCCTGGTCGGCGATGAGCAGACCCGTTGCGGCATCCACCTTGGAGAGCTCTTCGACGGCAATGGCGAGAGCGAGCATGCCGGCTCCCGATCCGCCGTGGTCTTCGGGGAAGTCAATGCCGTAGAGTCCATTTTCACGGAGGAGATCGACCATTTTCCAGTCGAAGTGAGCCTCATCATCCCGCTGCCCGGCGCCTGGGGCGACCTTCTCCCTGGCGAGGCGGCGCACGGTGTCCTGGAGCATCCGCTGTTCTTCTGTCAGATCGTATTGCATGGTGGACATTTCTCCCTTGAAGTGAAATCCAAATCCCTTCCGTCAAGAACATCAACACGCATGAGCCCTGTCGGCTCATGCCTTCTCACCACTCTGCAAGCATTTCGATGAAGGCCTGGGCCAGCTCATCGATGGTCTGCTCCCCTTCCCGCAGCAGCCCCTGCACGGCAATTCCCTGGACGAGCCCGACAAAGGCCATGGCCGTCATTCGAGGGTTCGTGATGCGCGGGTTGTCCCGGAGCACCCGTGAAAGGGCATCCACAAAGCCCGTGTAAATGTCTTTGAGCCTTTGTTCGACGGGGTGATTGCTGCCCGCGAACTCGGTGGCCAGTGCCGCAAGACATATGGTGGCTTCGGGTTGGCGGTTGAAATGGCTGCACATGATCCGCACCATTTCCGTCACCACTCTTAGGGAGCCCTTCTCGACACCGTCCAGGTAATCCGAGTAGATGCGAATGCCCCGTTCGAGGCGCTCGATGACCGCATCGAGCACGGCCTCCTTGGACGAAAAATGGTGAAAGATGGCACCTGAGGTCAGACCGATGGACTGACAGATGTCCGTAATGGTGGTCTTGTGATATCCCTGCCGCGCGAACAGCTGAGTGGCCGCCCCGAGGATTGTCTTGCGCGTCTGTTGTGCCTGCACTTCTTTTTTTGAACCGGTTTTCGCTTTCATGGGGTTTAAATATTACATAGTAGGTAGTATGTCAAATGTATTTTGCAGGATCTGCGAATTTCTCAGCACCGTTGTGCCGGCCAATCCGTCGGCCACTGATGGGTGAGAGGGGAGCAATGTTGTCGGCCTAAGCTCCATGGTCATTCCCGCGAGAGTCGGAATCCAGGGAAATCCGGACTCTTTGGACCCCGGCTTTCGCGGGATTGGCCTACAGTGGCCATTGTGGGAGGGGAGGGGGGCTCCGGGTCCAGCTGTGAGGGCTTCCGGCACTTGGGGAAAATCCTTGCAAGGACTTTATGCATAAAATAGAATAATGCCCCAGAAGGATGTGGGAGAATCCGTTTCTGCAATGTTGTCCCGAATGCCGTGTTCCTTGCCCCTTTGAGATCTCCAGGCTTGTCCCACATCTCGATAGGGTGCAAAAGTCAATGCTGTTGCATCGAGTGCTTGTGGCCGTACCGGCGAAGCCTGAGCCCAGGTTTCACCGGCCATTTTCATTCCCGGTTTTCACCAGGGTGATGTTGAGTCGGCAGCACGGTCAACCCTTCAACTTCTCTTACCGGATGTGAAACCACGACCCTGATTGGAAAGGAGCTCCCATGAACGACGGCAGCTTTAAAGTGAGACTCATGAAGGCCGACGACTTCGACGCAGTTGTCGCCATTGACGAAAAGGTACTCAAGGCGCGGCGGCCCGAGTACTACGAAATGAAATTTGAACGGCTGGTCAGATCCAGAGATTATGTGCCCGCCTCACTGGTGGCAGAGAACGCGGACGGCACGGTGGTGG
>DAIQOB010000290.1:0-4312 GCA_036788075.1 Syntrophobacteraceae bacterium | reverse complement strand
GCCGGAGAATGTCACGTCGAACACTTCGACGGTCCGCAGCAGTTCCTCAACCGGGCGCAGCGGCGCGTCGCCGAGGGCGAACGACGCCATGTCGCAGAGGCAGACATTCGGTTCGGACCGCCGCACCGGCACAGCCGGGCAAGTCAGGTCCAGGGGCACAAACGGCAGATCCGGCCCGGAGCCGGCAAGCACGGCGGCTGGCAGGCTAAGGCCGGTACCTGGCGGCAGCAGGCGCAGCAGCAAACTGTCATGGTCACCCAGCGCGGTTTCGAGTTCGGTCCAGCCGGCACGCCGCTTGGCCTCCAGACGGCCGACCGTCCCGTTTTGCGTGTCGCAGAGCTCTGCAGCGACGCAGGAGTGCCGCTCCTGCTGGATGCCGCTCAGACAGCGGGAGTGCAGCCTTTATCGGCCCAGGAATTGAATCTCGGAATGCTGGCCTGCTCCGGGCACAAAGGACTGCTGGGTCCGTCGGGCATGGGAGTGCTCTACATTCGGCCCGATCTGGATGTCCTGCCTCTCATGGAGGGAGGCACAGGGAGCCGCTCGGAAGACGCTCTTCAACCCGATTGCACCCCCGACCGCTACGAAAGCGGGACCCTCAACCTTCCAGGTATCGCCGGGCTGGGGGCGGGAATTGATTTTATTCTGGAGCGGGGCATTCCATCGATACGCGACCATGAGCTGGAACTGGCCCTTTTTCTGGAAGACGGTCTGAGCCGCATGTCCGGCGTCCACGTCTATCGCCCGGCGGAACGGGGGACGGGAACGGTTTCCTTCACGGTGGAAGGGCTCAACCCGGGGGACGTGGGCTACCTGCTGGACCAGGCCTTCGATATCGCAGTTAGAACTGGCCTTCACTGTGCCCCTCTGGCCCATGAAACCCTGGGGAGCTTCCCTCAGGGAACCGTTCGCGTCTCTCCGGGGATTTTCACAAGGATGGAAGAAATGGAGTATTTCCTGAAATCCCTCCGTTCTCTGCTCATGACACGGCGACGTTGAGCCGAATAATGGTCGACCATGAGAGGCTGTCTAAAAATTCCCCCCTCAAGGGGGGAATCGAAGTGGGTTTGACTAACGAGTAGATGAATTTTTAGACAGCCTCAGAAGGTCTTGACGGCCATCATTGCTCGAGTCCATTGTAGGGTTCCGGTTTGAACGATCTGCAGCTGGAGAAGGTGCAGTCCATGCAATGAATGTCGGGCTGTGTTTGCGCCCTGGCTCATGGGAAGGTTCTGAATCATGATACGTAAAGCGAAAATTGCCGACGTGCCCCCCGTACAGAAGATGTTGGGCGAGTTTGCCAGAGACGGACGGCTTCTGGCCCGTTCCTTGAGCGAGCTCTATACGAACCTGCGTGACATGTACGTCTATGTGGATGGGGAGACCAATCAGATCGCGGGGTGCTGCAGTCTGCACATCATTTGGGAAAACCTTGCGGAAGTCAGGTCCCTGGCGGTGGCACCTTCCCACCACAAGCGGGGGATCGGACGCCTGCTCGTACAGGCATGCATTGACGAAGCCAGGGAGCTGGGCATAAAACAGATATTTGCCTTGACCTATAAAGATAAATTCTTCCAGCACTTGGGCTTCAGAGTCGTGGACAAGAATATCTTTCCTCAAAAGATCTGGGCGGATTGCCTCCATTGCCCCAAGTTCCCCGAGTGTGACGAAATTGCGCTTGTACTGGATCTGTCCGAGGGATAATTGCAAAATCGGGGAACGTGGGTTATATAAACAAACAAAATTGAGGTGTTGGAAACGCCAACCCTTTGCTTTCATCCAAAAGACCGAGCTGAATCCCTCGCTCCTCGTGAAGGAAGGAATACACTGAGCCGATGATTAGTGCTCTTCTGAAGAAGATTTTTGGGAGTCAAAACGACCGCAACCTGAAGCGTATTGCTCCTTTGGTGGATGAAATCAACCTGTTGGAACCGGAAATCCGGAAGCTCTCCGATGAAGAACTGAAAGGGAAAACCCCCGAATTCCGTCAGAGGCTGGAAAATGGGGAACCCTTGGACGATCTCCTGCCCGAAGCCTTTGCCGTCGCACGGGAAGCGTCCATCCGTACGCTGGGGATGCTGCCGTTCGACGCGCAGATGATCGGTGCTATTGTTCTGCACCAGGGAAAAATCGCCGAAATGAAAACCGGTGAAGGCAAAACCCTGGTGGCGACCATGCCCGTTTACCTCAACGCGCTCACGGGCAGGGGTGTGCATCTTGTCACGGTCAACGACTACCTGGCGCGCCGCGACAGTGAATGGATGGGAAAGATTTATAAATTCCTGGGACTGAGCGTTGGGTGCATTGTCCACGGCCTGGACGACAGGGAGCGCAAAGAAGCCTACAATGCCGATGTGACCTACGGCACCAACAACGAATTCGGCTTCGATTATCTCCGGGACAACATGAAGTTCCGCATCGACGACATGGTGCAGCGGGACCTCCATTACGCCATTGTCGATGAAGTGGACAGTATCCTCATCGATGAAGCGCGTACCCCCCTCATCATTTCGGGTCCCGCCGAAAAATCGACGGAGCTCTATTACCGAATCAACCGCATCATTCCCAGCCTTCAGGATGGACTCCATTACACGAAGGAGGAGAAGAGCCGCACCGTGTCGCTCACGGAAGACGGCGTGGCCCGGGCCGAAAAGCTGTTGGGAGTCGACAACCTCTACGATCCCCGCAACATGGACAATCTGCACCATGTGCAGCAGGCTCTGAAAGCCCATGTCCTGTTCAAGAGGGATGTGGACTATATCGTCAAGGAAGACCAGGTCATTATTGTGGATGAGTTCACCGGGCGCCTCATGCCTGGACGCCGCTACAGCGACGGTCTGCATCAGGCCCTGGAGGCGAAGGAGGGGGTCAAGATCGAGAACGAAAACCAGACCCTGGCCACCATCACCTTCCAGAACTACTTCCGCATGTTCGACAAGCTGGCCGGCATGACGGGTACCGCAGACACCGAAGCTGCGGAATTCGACAAAATTTACAAGCTGGAAGTCGTGGTGATTCCGACCCACCGAAACATGATCCGCATCGACCATTCGGATTGCATCTACCGGACGGAGCGTGAGAAGTTTCGCGCGGCGGCCGATGAAATCAAAGCGTTGAACGCAACGGGACGCCCGGTGCTGGTGGGGACGGTGAGTATTGAAAAATCCGAAAGGCTGAGCGACATGCTCAAGCGCCAGGGCGTGCCGCACCAGGTCCTGAATGCCAAGCAGCACGAGAAGGAGGCGGAAATTGTCGCCCAGGCAGGGCAGCGGGGGGCCGTCACCATCTCCACGAACATGGCGGGCCGCGGAACCGATATCGTCCTGGGTGCTGGAGTGGCCGAGCTGGGAGGACTCCACATCCTGGGAACCGAACGCCATGAATCGCGGCGCATCGACAACCAGCTGCGCGGCCGTTCCGGGCGCCAGGGAGACCCTGGCTCGTCACGGTTTTACCTCTCCCTGGAAGACGATCTCATGCGGATTTTCGCGGCCGAGCGGTTGTCCGGCCTCATGCAGCGCATCGGTATGGAAGAGGGGGAGCCCATCGAGCATCGCCTCATCAGCAAGGCCATAGAGAACGCTCAGAGCCGTGTGGAAGCCCAGAACTTCAGCATACGCAAGCAGCTCATCGAATACGACGACGTTATGAATCAGCAGCGCGAAATCATCTATCGACAGCGCCGGGAAGCCCTGCAGGGGGAAAATCTGAAGCCGGTGATCATGGACATGGTGGAGGACCTGCTGGACGGGGTCGTCGCGGACTGCTCCGACGAGAAGACCTTTGCCGAAGACTGGGACCTGGAGAAGCTCAATGGGGAAATCTCGAGACTTTTCGCCATACAATCCCGCCTGACCGAGGATTCCCTGGGGGAATCCAGCCAGGAGGATCTCAGGGAAATGCTCTCGAAGCTGGTTCTCGATCGCTATGCTGCGCGGGAGGAGGAGTTTGGCGAAAAGGTCATGCGGGAGCTGGAAAGTTATGTCCTGCTCCAGAATGTCGACAGTCTCTGGAAAGACCACCTCCTCAATATGGATCATCTGAAGGAGGGGATCGGCCTGCGCGGGTACGGGCAGCAGGATCCTCTCGTGGCGTACAAACGCGAGGGGCATGCCCTTTTTGACGACATGATCGAGCGGGTGAAGGAAGAAACGGTCCGGATGCTCTTTCACATCCAAATCCAGCGCGAAGAGCAGGTTCAACAGTTGAAGAAGGAACAGGAAGACCAGCCCACGTATATTGGACCGGCCGAGGGAGGTGGCTCCCATCCGCCGGTGCCGAGAAAGGACAGCAAAGTTGGACGCAACGACCC
>DAIQOB010000289.1:0-4312 GCA_036788075.1 Syntrophobacteraceae bacterium | reverse complement strand
CCCCATATCCCAACTGGTTTATGCGGCAAAGGGCAGCGACGTTCGGCATGTATGGATCGACGGGCGGCACATCGTAGACGGAGGCTGCGTCAAGAGTGTGGAGGAAGCCAAAGTGATGCAGGAAGCGGCAAGAATCGCCCGCAAGGTCTTCCATGGCGGCAATCCGGTCCGCTGTGCCTAAAATTCAGGAAGCGTGTCATGCGCAAAAAGCATAAGATCCTCCTGGTCGACGACGAAGCGCCGTTCCGAACGGCCCTGCGTCGTCTGTTGGAAAAAAATCATACCGTCCTTGAAGCCGATACGGGGACGAAAGCTCTGGAGCTTGCTCAAAAGGAGGAGCCGGACCTCATTTTGCTGGACATCGGACTTCCCGACACCAGCGGCCTGGAGCTGCTTCCCCGATTCAAAGAGCTTCGGCCCTCCCCCACCGTCGTGATGATCACGGCTTACGAGCAAGTGAGAGACGTGGTCACTTCCATCAAGCGCGGCGCCTTCGACTACCTGGTGAAACCCGTCGATGTGGATGAATTCGAAGTGACCATCCAGAAGGCCCTGGAGCATTCCGGCCTGCGCAACGAAGTGGACCGCCTCCGGCAGGAGGTGCAGAGATTGCGGGGGGTGGATCACCTCATTGGGCAGGATCCCACCTTCCTCGCCGCACAGATGCTGGCCGTCAAGAGCGCTCAAAGCAGGGACGCGGGGGTGCTCATCCAGGGTGAAAGCGGCACCGGCAAGGAGCTCTTCGCCCGGCTCATTCACAACAACAGCCCACGGGCCGCCTACCCTTTTGTGGCGTTGAACTGCGCCGCCTTCAGCCGGGAAATCATAGAAAGCGAGGTCTTCGGCTATGAAAAGGGTGCCTTCACCGGAGCCAAAATCGAAGGAAAATCAGGCCTGCTTCAGGTGGCGGACGGCGGGACGCTTTTCCTGGACGAAGTGGTGGACCTGCACCCGGAAATCCAGGCCAAGCTCCTGCGAGTCCTGGAAGATGGTGAATTCTACCCGGTGGGAGGAACCCGCAAGCGGAAGGTGGACATCCGGATTGTCTCCGCGTGCAACCAGGATCTGTGGGAAGCCTCGGAACAGGGCAGATTCCGCAAGGACCTTTTTTTTCGCCTGGCGACCATTCGGATTGAACTGCCACCCCTGAGGCAGCGCCGGGAGGATGTCCTCCCCCTGGCTCTCTTCTTCATGGAGGGGTTCAACGACAAGTATGGCAAGCATTTCAGGAGGATCAGCCGCAATGCCGAAGAGATCCTCCTGCAGCACGCCTGGCCGGGAAATGTGCGAGAGTTGCGGAACACCATCGAACGGGTTGTTCTCCTGGAAAACGACGAGACCATTTTGGGAAGCCATTTGCGTTTTCTGGCAGCCCCTTCGGGGGAACAGACCACACCTTCCGCCCAAGGGCTGCACATCCAACTGCCTGAAGGGGGCATCTCCCTGGACGAGGTAGAAAAACAAATCATCCTCAGTGCCTGCGATCGATGTCAGGGCAATAAATCGAAGGCGGCACGGTTCCTCAGAATCCCCCGGCACATTCTGCTGTACCGCATGAAAAAATACGGAATTGAACTGTGAAGAAAATCCTCCATTTCCCGCCCATTTTGTAGAATATTATCCATCAAGTGTTTAAAGAACTGGATTTATTATATTTATCTTGAGAATTTCCTTCATGAAATCATTCTTCCACGGCAAAGAGAGAGAATATTCTCCAATCATTCTCAGGCATGCCCCCGAATACGCTTCATCAGGAATGTGCACCAACAAGGAGTTTCATCCTCTTTAAGAAATGGCATGCTCCATGCATAACCTCATGGAACAGGAGACGGAATGTGGAACCTGAACATCGCGTGCTGGTTGTTGAATCTGACGCTCCTTTAAAACGCTCTTTGGAAAACTTTTTGGAACGGGCCGGGTATACCTTTGACTGCTGTTCATCTGCCCGCGAAGCGTTGAGTCTCGTCAATGAATTTCATCATGATGTTGTGATTGTGGAATATCTCCTTCCCGATGCGAATGCTGCAGCTCTCTTGGAACAGTTGAAGCGGATTGTCCCTCATGCGGCGACGATAATGATTTCTGAATATGATTTTCGAGTGATTGCTGACGAGCTGGTTCGAGTTGAAGTGGAATCGTTCTTGAAGAAGCCCTTTGATGTTGTTGATTTTGAAGTTGCTCTCTCTTCTGCCTGTATGGATAACTGCCTTTCAAGTGAAGAAACGAATCGGTTTTTCGATGTGTATCATGAAGGTGTACCTGGAGCCCCTTTGAAGTAGGGAACTTTCGGAGTATCGACTTGTGTCGTCCCTTGTTTTCCATCGGTTGGTGCTTTTGTTGACTGTGAGTGGAGTTTGAAGATCGTTTTCTCTATCAAGTGACTGTACCTTTTCCATTCCCCGTTGAAATGCACGTTCTTTCTGGTTGTATGTTGAATTCGAGCGACTGTGGAGTGTGGAAGCTGTTAGTTCATGTGCTTTGTGGAAGTTCATGCGAATCCCGGCGATGAAGTGTTGAGAGTTGAATTGCGTGCTGGTGGCTGAGTCTGTGCCGCGTTTTGGTTTATCGAAAATCCGAGAGTCCCCTGAAACCAGTTGAAAGGCCGTGAGGAAATTCCTCACGGCCTTTTGAATTTTTGAGCCCCAAACACCATCTTGTTCCCATTTGCTCAAGATCCCCGAAAAACTCTTGCACAACTCCGCTCAAAAGGGTTAGATGAACAGAAAACGGAGCCAATCTATATCTTCAAGAGGAGAGAAGACATGGAAACACAGAAACTTGAGTTGATCGAGAAGCTGGAAACAAAGGGAATGACCGTTGCCCAGGCGGCGCAGTCCATGCAGTTCGACCCTGAACTGTTGGAGCTTTACCTCCACAAGGATGCGTACCCCGTTCCTCAAAGGATACTGGACAAACTGGCCCAGGTCGTCAACAACTGACCGCATGGGCAGCCACACCTGCCCGTCTTACTCTCATTGTCACCCCCCCGGCCGATCCCGCAGCAGTTCAGCGGAATCGGCCTTTCTTTTTCACCCACACCAAAACGCACAACCAAACAGGAGATTGCGCAATTATTTTCACAACTTGACAGCCCGAGACCTTAGTGATAACAAGCACATACCAGAGGGGTGTGGAAGAAGGCAGCCAGGGCTCACCATGGGACTGCCCGGGGTGTGGAGATAGCATTGGATCGGCAGGAGGCTCGAACAACGTTTTTCGAACGGCTTGAGGAGATGTCTGATGAAATACGAAGAAAGCTTTGAGAGACGACTGGAAAAGAAGGGAATTTCGAGAAGGGACTTCATGAAGTATTGTGGAATCTTATCAGCCACAATGGGTCTCTCCTCGGGTTTCGCACCCAAAATCGCCCAGGCGCTTGCATCCCCCAAGCGTCCACCGGTCGTGTGGCTGGCCTTTGCCGAGTGCACGGGCTGTGCGGAATCTGCTTTGCGCACGACATATCCCTGGATCGATGAACTGCTGCTCGACATCATCTCCATGGATTACCACGAAACCATCATGGCCCCGTCGGGGGATGCAGCCGAAAAATCCCTCCATGACACCATCACCCAGAATCAGGGCAAGTTCATCTGCATTGTGGACGGCGCCATCCCCACCGCCGACAACGGCATCTATGGCATGATCCGGGGGAAGACTTTTGTCGACATAGCCAAGGAAGTCTGCCCGAAGGCACTGGCCACCATCTGCATCGGGACATGCGCCTCCTACGGAGGCATTCCGGCGGCCGCTCCCAACCCTACCGGAGCAAAATCCGTGAAAGAGGCCATCGGAATCGACACCCTCAACATCCCCGGATGCCCCCCCAACCCCATCAACCTGGTGGGAACCGTCGTGAATTATCTCCTTTTTGGAAAGCTTCCCGACCTGGACGACAAGGGAAGACCTCTTTTTGCCTATGGCAAAACCATCCATGATCTGTGCCCGCGGCGCTCCCATTTTGAAAACGGCGAATTCGTCACCTCTTTTGAATCCGACGAGGCCAGACGGGGCTTCTGCCTCTACCAGATGGGCTGCAAGGGACCGGAAACCTACAACAACTGCCCGACGGTCAAGTTCAACGAGGGCACCAGCTGGCCCGTTCAGGCGGGGCATCCCTGCATTGGGTGCAGCGAGCCCGGATTCTGGGACAACATGTCTCCCTTCTACAAGCCCCTATAAATTCCCTGGATGGTGGAAGCCGCCTGTTTCGTGCCGCAACCGGAATGCACCGTGTTATAGACATTGAGGAGAAACAACGATGGGACAAAGAGTTGTCATCGACCCTATCACGCGTATCGAGGGTCATCTGCGC
>DAIQOB010000288.1:0-4344 GCA_036788075.1 Syntrophobacteraceae bacterium | reverse complement strand
GCCATGCGCCGACGGCCATGCGCAGGCCGATCTCCCGGGTCCGCTCCGTCACGGAAACCAGCATGATGTTCATGATGCCCACGCCGCCCACGAGGAGGGAAATGAGAGCAACGGCCAGGAGCAGCCGGGTCATCATAGTCGCCGTGGAAGACATGGCCTTCGTCATTTCCGTCATGTCCCGGATGTTGAAGTCTTCGGGCTCTCCCGGCCGGATGCGGTGCCGTTCCCTCAAGATAGTCGTGATCTGCTCGATGGCGCTCTCTACATGCGCGCTCGATGCTGCAGCGGCGAGGATCCGATCGACATTGGTGAACCGCACGGGCAAAGGCGTGTTGGCTGCCTGAGTTGCCGACTGTTCGGGGTAGAGGCTGGTCTTCCCGGATGGGTAGAGATCGCTGGTGGTCTTGGTGGTAGATTCGGTGCTGGAGGTCGACGCGCTCTGGTTGGTGCTGGCAAGTGACTTGGCTGTTACGCGGTACTTGATGGTCGTCCAGGGCGCTACGACGACGTCGTCCTGGTCCATTCCCATCATGTTGGCACCCTTGGGATTCAGGATTCCCACCACGGTGAAGGGGACATTGTTGATGCGGACATCCTTTCCCAGGGGAGATTCCCCCTGGAAAAGCTCCCGCGCCACCGTCTGCCCCAGGAGGCATACCTTGGCACCGCGGCGTACATCCTGCTGGGTGAAGGCTTCCCCTTCGGCAACGCCCCATTCCCGCACCTCGAGATAGTCGGGGGTGGTTCCGGAAATGTCCGAAGGAACCCAGTTGCGGTTGCCGTAAATGACCTGGGTGCGTGCTCGAACAATGGGGGCGACGGCACGCAGGGCGGACGCCTCGTTTTGCAGGGCTTCGGCATCGTCGGGGGTGAGTGTCATGCTGGTCCCCACTCCGAAGGAAACCCCCCCGGTTGCCGCGGTCCCCGGCAGGATCAAAATGTTGTTGGCTCCCATGCTGGCAATGGCCTGCTGAATGGATTTGGACGATCCCTGCCCGATTTCCATCATGGCAATGACCGCCGAAACGCCAATGATGATTCCCAGGGTCGTGAGGGCCGCCCGCAGGATATTCCGACGCAGTCCCGTCATGGCCGTGTGCAGGATATGCGATGCGCCGGTGAAAGCCCTGAGGGTGGTGCCCTTGCCCTCACCGGCACCGGCATCGGCCATGTGCTCTTCCCTGCGGCCCTCTGCCGGGTCCGGCGGGTCGGAAATCTGCTCCGATTCCACAACCCCGTCCCGAATGCGGATGATACGCCTGGCGCACCGGGCGACGGCCTCGTCGTGGGTGACCATGATGATGGTCACGCCCTCATGGTTCAGCTCCTGAAAAAGCTGCATGACCTCTTCGCTGGTGCGGGAATCCAGGTTGCCGGTAGGCTCGTCGGCGAAAAGAATGGGAGGCCGGTTGATGAGGGCGCGGGCAATGGCCACCCGCTGCTGCTGGCCGCCCGAAAGCTGGGAAGGCTCATGGTGGATCCGTTCCCCCAGTCCTACCCGCTGCAGCATGGCCTCCGCCCGCTTTCGCCCCTCGCGTTCCGACGGGGGATGGGGGGAATAGGCGAGCGGCATCCGGACATTTTCCAGGGCGCTGGTGCGCGGGAGCAGGTTGAAGCTTTGGAAGACGAACCCCATGGTCTGGTTGCGAAGCACGGCCCGTTCATCCGCGGAAAGTGCCCCGGCGTCCCGACCGTTGAGCAGGTATTCGCCCGAAGAAGCCCGGTCCAGGCAGCCGAGGATGTTCATGAGGGTCGTCTTGCCCGATCCCGACGAGCCCATGAGGGCCACGTACTCACCGCGGGAGATCTTGAGAGAGACTCCCCGCAGGACGGGCATGGCGATTTCTCCCACCTGGTAGACTTTATGAATGTTTCGCAGTTCCACAAGTTCCACTGGATATAACCTCGTATGTTTCCTGGGCTACCGCCTCTGTCCTCTCCCCGGCATCTGAGGCGTGAAGGGATTGACGGTCTTGGCAGGCTCGGCCGCTCCCTTGACCTGCTCCCCGATGACCACCTGCATTCCCTCGGTCAGTCCCTCTCCCTCGATTTCCGTCTGGATGCCGTCGTTCAGTCCGGTGCGAACGGGCACCGGCCGCACAAGGCCTCCTTCGGGAACCCACAGAGTCCCACGCCCTTCCTCTGTCTTCCCCTTCAAGGAGGCCTTGTTTTCGCGTGAGTCCTTGCCGGCCGGCGTTACCGATGCGAAAGCCTCCCTGCTTTCAGGGACGATTTTCTGGGGATCGGGGGTCCAGCGCAGGGCCGCATTGGGCACGGCCAGAACGTTGTGGCGCTCCTTCACGATGAATTTCACATTGGCCGTGAGATAGGGCAGCAGCCTCCCACTGGAGTTGTCCGTGTTGACTTCCACAGTATAGGTGACAACGTTTTGCGTCATGGTGGCGTTGAGGCGGACCTTGCCCACCTTCCCCTCAAATATTTCGCCGGGAAAGGCATCCACAGTAAAAACCACCGGCTGGTCGGGCCGGATGCTGCCGATATCCGCCTCGTTCACTGCCACCCACACCTGGAGACGCTTCAGGTCCTTGGCGATGAGAAAGAGGCTGGGCGCATTGAGGCTGGCCACCACCGTCTGGCCGATGTTCACCCGTCGGTCGACGATCACCCCTTTCACCGGGGATTTGATGGTGCAGTAGTCCAGGTTTTGACGAGCGCGCCGCAGGACCGCTTCGGCCTGGTGCACAGTCTTTTGAGCCTGTTCAATGGCCGCTTTCCCCACGGCCACATTGGCTTTGGCCACTTCATGGGCCGAGAGGGCGGCATCGTAGGCGCTCTGGGAAAGAGCGTCCGAAGGTCCCAGTTTGCGCGCCCGGTTCCATTCGCGCTCCGCCTGGACACTCTTGGCCTGCAACTGCAGCAGGTCGGCCTGCGTCCGTTCCAGGGCCGCCGTGGCCTGCCCCAGCTGCGCTTCCGCCTGGGCTACATCTGCGGCAAACAGGGCGTCGTCGATTTTGGCCAGAATGGTTCCCTTTTCCACGGGAGAGCCATAATCGACAATCTTGCCCGCGGCATCCGTTCCGAAGCTGAGGATTTTTCCCGCCACCTGGGCGCCCACATCCACCAGTTCCTCCGGCTCTACAGTGCCCGTGGCGCTGATGACGGATTGCAGATCTCCCCGGGTGATGGGGGCCAGCCGAAAGGCGGGCGAGGATTGGCTGTTGGCGGTTGTGAGGAAGAAGACCAGAGCGCCGCCGGCAGTCAGGAGCAGGCCTGCCGCGACCATTCGCTTGAGGGTTCGATTCACTTGGAATTCTCACTTTCCTGTTTCTGAGGTATGGATTGGCAGGGAACGGCTGTGCCCCCCTGCACGCGTTCCCAGTTGGCCCGCCGCTCTTCCCTCTCCCGGTGGAGAGCATCCAGTTTTTTCTGCTGTTCGGGGGACAACTCCGCCTTCATTTCCAGGATGCTCCGCTCGATGATCTGTTTTTTCTCGGGCTGAGTGCGCCTGCGGAGATCCATGAGCTCCCCATGGGCGCGGCAGACGATTTCCGTCACACGGACCTTTTGCGCCTGGCTCAGATCCAACTCGCGCGTGAGTTCGTCGATGACGATTTTGGGCAAATCCCCTTTGCCACGATGGAGGACATCCATGATGCGGTGTTCTCCGGCCATCCAGACGCCCATGGCGCCAATGAGAGCTCCCGAAAGGAACAGAGTCAGGAGTCCCGTCCACAGCCTGAGCTTTTTCACAGGGTGATACTCCTTACAGGTTCATGAACGATCCGGCCAGATCCATGCCGACGGAATCGTCCAGGATCAGTTCAGCCACCTGGTATTGCAGGTCGTGGGTAGAAAGCACCAGGGTGCCCGCCAGAAGAATCGTCGCGATGGAGGCTGCCAGAGCGAAGCGCCAGACGGTGCGCCCCATCCCGTTGCCGTTGAGAGCCGCAGCGTTGTGTGGTCCAGTTTCCTTGGCGATGCGCAACATGAGCTTTGCCTGCCAGGATCGGTCGATGGATGATTGGATCCGATGCCGGTGAAAGTGAATGAGGGCTTTTTCAATCTTTCGCACCTCATGGCTCTGCCTGTTCATGCGCTGCCTCCCTTCTCCTGCCCTAAATCCCCGATGATTTTACGGAGCTTCCGCCTGGACCGATGCGCACGCACCTTGACGGACACAGTGCTCCAGCCCAGCAGGTCCGCTGCCTCCTGGACAGAATAGCCGTCGAGATGCACCAGAGCCAGGACCATCCGATCTGCTGCCGAAAGCTTCCCCAGGGCATGGGTCAAAACCTCCGCCGCTTCCTGTTTTGCGGCTTCCTTCAAAAAGGACTCTTGAGATCTGGCGGAAAGCACCCGGTCCATCCACTCCTCCGCATGGTC
>DAIQOB010000287.1:0-4350 GCA_036788075.1 Syntrophobacteraceae bacterium | reverse complement strand
TCCTTGAGGGTCCCGCTCTTGTCGCAGCAGGCGTCGCACAGCTTCAGGTGCGCGCCGCCCGGGGTGTCGTCCGGGATCATGGCCGCATTTTCCGCGCCTCGGGCCGCGGGGTCAAGGGCGGCGCGGCTCTGGGCGACGTAAGGCAGCTTCACCGAATCGCCCACCCGGAAGGAACCCGTTTCGGGGTTCTCCTGGCCGGTGATCATTCGGAAAAGGGTTGTCTTTGCGGGCCCGTTGGGTCCGATGACTCCCACGATACCGCCCGGGGGAAGGCTGAAGGACATACCTTCCATGAGCAGGTTGCTGCCGAAGGTTTTGCTGACGTTTTCCGCCTCGATGACCAGTTTCCCCAGGCGTGGTCCAGGGGGAATGTAAATTTCCAGGTCCTTGGCCCGCGTTTCAGCTTCCCGGCTCAAGAGCTCTTCATAGGATTTGATGCGCGCCTTGGCCTTGGCGTGGCGCCCTTTGGGGCTCATGCGGATCCATTCCAGCTCGCGCTGCAGCGTCTTCTGGCGCTCGCTTTCCGTCTTCTCCTCCTGCTGCAGTCGCGCCTGTTTCTGCTCCAGCCAGGAAGAGTAATTCCCCTGCCACGGAATCCCCTGGCCTCGGTCCAGCTCCAAAATCCAGCCCGCGACGTTGTCCAGGAAATACCGGTCGTGGGTCACGGCGATGATGGTCCCTTCGTAGCGCTGCAGGTGATGCTCCAGCCAGGCCACCGATTCGGCGTCGAGATGGTTGGTCGGTTCGTCCAGGAGGAGAATGTCGGGCTTCTTCAGTAGAAGCCGGCACAGGGCCACCCGCCGCTTTTCACCGCCTGAGAGCACCTTGACAGGCGTGTCGCCGGGAGGGCAGCGCAGGGCGTCCATGGCCATTTCCAGGCGCGAATCCAGGTCCCATGCATCGAGGGCGTCGAGTTTTTCCTGGACTTCACCCTGCTTCTGGATGAGCTTGTCCATTTCGTCGTCGGACATGGGCTCAGCAAACCGTTCGTTGATGCGATTGTATTCGTTCATGAGATCGACGGTTTCCTGCACCCCTTCCTCGACGATTTCCTTGACCGTTCTGGACGGGTCCAGCTGAGGCTCCTGCTCCAGGTATCCCACTGTGTAGCCCGGTGAAATGACGGTCTTGCCGTTGAATTCCCTGTCGACGCCAGCGAGAATGCGCAGCAGAGAGCTTTTCCCAGACCCGTTAAGTCCCAGGACGCCGATTTTGGCTCCGTAGAAATAGGACAGATAGATATCCTTTAAAATAGGCTTCTTGTCGTAATACTTGCTCACTCCAATCATGGAGTAAATGACCTTGTTGGGCTCATTGCTCATGGGGCTTGAATTCCTTCTCGATGATACGCATTGTTTTTACTGACGATCCGGGGGGGCGAAAGTTTCCGGGCTGCAGCCGCTCATTCCTGCGGAAGGCCGCGGGTCCGGATGATCTCCCTCTGCCTCCGCAGAGTATGCTGGTAAATTTTATCTCTTATCTCTTCGTCCATTTCATTGAATCGGACGGCTACACTGAATGCATTCGCGGAGACCCGCTCCACGCGGGCGACCCGGCCGTACACAATGACCCAGAACGAGAATTGGGTGGCCAGGTGCATCCTGACTTCCACGCAATCGCCGACCTCGTAGCGGTCGGGGGTTTTCAGCCTGATGCCCGCAGCGCTCAGGGAAACCGCCTGCCGGTCCGCCGTCGTCATTCCCTCCCGGTCCAGGTAGAGCTGGTCCAGGAGGAGATTCAACTTGGTGTCGATGTCCACGAGCATCTTCCAGACCTTGGGATGAATGGAATCATCCGGGACATCCTCAAAGCCTCTCGAAGCCTCCCCCGTTGCATGGAATCCCGACAGAATTCTGGGCTTCATGGACGAGCAGTCGCCCCCGGCTCTCTTGAGGATCACGGGGAGGACATCTTCAACACGGAAATGCTGGCGTTTTTCTGACGTCAGAAGGCTTCCGTCCTGAGTGTTTCTGCTGTCATCGCTTTGCATGTCGCAGACCTTTTCGAAGCAGTGTGCGTTCAGCTATTGTCATTATCAACTGCCACAGCAGACCGTGGGCGAAATTGCCGCCACGATACATATCCCATCGAGCATAAATAGAAAAGAAGGCTGAGCGGCGCAATACATTTCTTTACGAAAAGCTTGTGTTTATCATTGGGAGTCTTTGATGCTATCATGACTCCGGGTGTCCGCAAGCATTGAACATTCTCGGCAAGGAGGGAATCATGCTCGTCATCACGCACCAGGACTTTCTGGAGGAGTATACATCCGATCCGGCTGCAGCGCCTGGAAGAATCGAAAGCATACTGAAGGCCCTGGAGGGAGAGGCTGTTTTTGAAGATGCCTATCCGGCCGGACACGATGACATCATTGCCGTCCATACGCCATCCCATATCCACAGTGTGGAGCGCCGGGGTCTCTACAATATTGCGGTTTTGGCCGCTGGTGCGGCAGTGCAGGCGGCTGAAAAAGGCTTGACCGAGCCGTGCTTCGCCCTCGTGCGGCCCCCCGGGCATCACGCTTCGGCTGACAGTTCCTGGGGATTTTGCTATTTCAACAACATGGCCATCGCCCTGGAGCACCTGAAACGCAACGGCCTGATACAATCCGCCTATGTCCTGGACTTTGACATGCATTTTGGCGACGGCACGGTTTCCATTCTCGAAAATAAGGGGTATGTGACGCTCTACAATCCCGAGTCCGGTGACCGCCGCGCCTACCTGGAGGAGGTGGAGCGCAGTCTGTCGAACGCCGCCGTTGATATCATCGGCGTTTCGGCCGGGTTTGACAACCATGTGGACGACTGGGGGCGTGTGCTCCTGACGGAGGATTACCGGGCCATGGGGCGCATGGTGTGGGAACGCTGCCGGGAGTTGGGCATCGGGTGCTTCGCCGTCCTGGAGGGCGGTTACAACCACCAGGTGCTGGGCGCGAATGTCCGAGCGTTCCTGCGGGGACTCCGGGGGATATGAGACGAGCTCTCCAAATCAACCAGAAAGGGAAGGAGCCTATGAAAGACCCCAATGCACCGGCGAGCATGTTTCCTGACGATGCCAAAGAATTTTTGCAAAAGAACGCAGAAGGGACCTACCTTCTCCTGGATGTGCGTCAGCCCTTCGAGTATGAGGAAGCGCACCTGCCCGGGGCCCTCCTCATCCCCCTGCCGCGACTTGCCGATTCCCTGGCGGAGATCGATCCCCGGAAGCCGGTCCTGGTTTACTGCGCGGTGGGGGGGCGGAGTCGCATGGCAGCCCAATTGCTCACCCACCAGGGGGTCACAAATGTCTTTCACCTGGAGGGGGGCATCCAGGCATGGGAAGATCCCACGGCCAAGGGCCCCGTGGAATTTCACCTGCAGTTCGTGCGAGGCGATGAAAGCCCCGAAGAAATCATCCAGCTGGCTTATCGTATGGAAGAGGGGCTGAAAAAATTCCACCAGTCCGTGCGGGAACGGACCGACGAACGCGAATTCGCCCGCCTTCTAGATAGCCTCATCAAGGCTGAAGAAAGCCACGAACGGACGCTGTTGAGCCTTCTTCCCCATGAGGACGACAAGGATAAGATGCTGGAAACCCTCTCTCAAAAGGCCGACAAAGGTCTGATGGAAGGGGGCATGGACATTGCCGACTTTATGAAACGGAATGAACGGTTTTTGCAGTCGGTTTCAGGGTACCTGGAGCTGGCCATGATGATCGAGACCCAGGCGTTGGATCTCTATCTGAGGATGGCTCACGAGAGTACCCATGAAAACACGAGGCATGTGCTGCTCCAGATTGGCAACGAGGAGAAGGGACATTTGACACTGCTGGCCCGATACATGGAGCAGCAGGGTACCTCAGGGCAGTAGCGCCATGCAGCATCTGGGAGCAGGTGTCAGGGAAGCCGGGTTCAAACCGAAGGAGCCCTGGGTCTACCGGTATGAGCTGCCGGGAGGATGGATCGTGGTGGCGGGGAAGACCGATGAAGACAATGACCTTTTGAGCATCAAGACGGCCAGGCCCGACGACTGGTGGTTCCATGTGCGGGGAATGCCCGGGAGTCATGTTCTCTTGAAATCCAAGCCGGGGGAGGAGCCTGACCGGGAGACGCTGAAGCGTGCGGCTGCCATTGCCGCCTATCACAGCAAGGCGCGCACCGGGGGTGTCGTGGCGGTTTCCTGCACCCAGGCGCGATATGTGTCCAAACCGGCCGGCGCCAAGCCGGGCACGGTTCTCATCCGTAAAGAAACCCTCATCAAGGTCCGGCCCGGCCTGCCTGAGAGCGGGTCCTGAGGAGATGGGAGCTAAGTACCTTAGAAAAGTTTTCTAACAAAACAAACCGTTCGCCCTGAGCCTGTCGAAGGGCACAAC
>DAIQOB010000286.1:0-4357 GCA_036788075.1 Syntrophobacteraceae bacterium | reverse complement strand
CTATGGTACCCAATACACAGCGTCGCGTAGTCATTACAGGAGTTGGCTTAGTCTCTCCCATCGGAGTAGGCAATAAAGAAAACTGGGCCAGCCTCATGGCGGGAAAATCGGGAATTGCGCCCATTTCGCTCTTTGACGCCACCAATTTTACCACCCGCATCGCCGGTGAAGTCAAAAACTATCATCCCGAGGAGTTCATTCCCAAGAAAGAGCTCCGTAAAATGGATCCCTTCCTGCGGTTGGCTCTCGGAGCATCGCGCCTGGCTTTTGAAGACAGCAAGCTGACCATTGCCCCGGAAATCGCCCATCGCGCCGGGGTGTTCATGGGCTGCGGGCTGGGTGGTTTGACCACCATAGAAGAGTACCATAAGATTCTGCTGGAGTCGGGCCCCAAGAAAGTCAGTCCCTTCTTCATCCCCATGCTCATCGGGAATATGGCCCCCGGGCTCATCTCCATTTATCACGGCGCCAAAGGTCCCAACCTGGCCGTCCAGACGGCCTGCGCCGCCGGCACTCATGCCGTCGGGCAGGCATTCCATATGGTGCGCAGCGGCATGGCGGATATCATGGTGACCGGCGGGGTCGAATCGGTGGTGACCCCTCTGTGTGTGGCGGGCTTCAACGCCATGCGGGCACTGTCCACCCGCAACGATGAACCGGAAAAGGCTTCGAGGCCTTTCGAACGGGATCGCGATGGATTTGTACTGGGTGAGGGGGCTGCAGTTCTCATTCTTGAAGAAATGAGCATGGCCCTGGAGCGCGGCGCCAAGATCTACGGTGAAGTCATCGGCTTCGGGGCGTCCGGGGATGCCCACCACATGGCCGCTCCCGCTCCCGAAGGGGAAGGCGCTGCGCGCTGCATGCGGGCGGCACTGGACGATGCGGGCATCCAACCCGACCAGGTACAATATATCAATGCTCATGGGACTTCCACCGACCTCAACGACAAGTACGAAACTCAGGCCATCAAGAAAATTTTTGGAGATCATGCGAGCAAGCTGGGGGTCAGCTCCACCAAGTCCATGACAGGGCACCTTCTGGGAGCGGCCGGAGGAGTCGAAGCCGCATTCACGGCGCTCACCCTGGAACGGCAGGTCATGCCTCCCACCATCAATTACGAGAACCCCGATCCCGACTGTGACCTGGACTATGTCCCCAATCATCCCCGGGAAGCGGTCATCGACATTGCCCTCTCCAATTCCTTCGGGTTCGGCGGGACCAACGGAACCCTCGTTTTCCGCAGGTGGACGGGACGATAAACCCTGGCAGGAGCACAGACTCGGAGCGGCATCAAAAGCAGGTGTGTTTTATGAAAATCATTGTGGGATGTGACCATGGGGGCTATGAGCTGAAAGAAAAAGTCGTTCCCCATCTGAAAAGTCAGAATTATGATGTGGAGGACGTCGGGACCCACAGCATGGAATCGGTGGACTACCCCGTGTACGCCCTGAAAGTGGCCCGGGCCATTGCAGACGGCAGGGCCGACCGCGGCATTCTCATTTGTGGAAGCGGGATCGGCATGTGCATGACGGCCAACCGGGTTTCGGGCGTTCGCGCCATTCAGATTTCCGAGCCCTATGCCGCCAAGATGAGCCGCCGCCACAACGACAGCAATATTTTGTGCCTGGGAGGCCGTTTCATCGGTCAGGACCTGGCCTTCGAAGTGGTGGACACCTGGCTCAAGGAGCCCTTCGAAGGTGGACGGCACCAGCGGCGCGTCGATTTGATGGATTCGCTCGCGGCAGAATCCATCAAAGAAGACCGCTGAACGAACATATGAATTGAAAGGTCAGCCTCTGCAGAGGGCTGCAGAGGGATCACACGCTCATTCATTCAGAAAGGTAAAGGGGATGTCGCAGCTCATGGCCGTCGATCCTGAAATTGCTCAATTGATTTCCCGAGAGGAAGATCGTCAGAAGAACAAACTGGAGCTCATCGCATCGGAGAATTTCGTCAGCAGCGCGGTGCGAGAGGCCCAGGGCTCCGTTCTGACCAACAAATATGCTGAAGGCTACCCCGGAAAAAGGTATTACGGCGGCTGCGAATTCGTCGATCACGTCGAGACGCTGGCGCAGGAGAGGGCAAAAAAGCTTTTCGCTGCAGAATACGCCAACGTGCAACCCCATTCCGGCTCACAGGCCAACATGGCCGTCTACTTTGCCGCACTCGAGCCCGGCGACACCATCCTCGGCATGGATCTCAGTCAGGGGGGGCATTTGACACACGGCAGTCCTGTCAGCTTCTCGGGGCGGCTGTTTAAGGTCGTCTCCTACGGCGTGCGAAAGGACACCGAACAGATCGACTACGATCGACTGGCTGAACTGGCAGAACAGCACAGGCCCAAAATGATCATCGCGGGAGCGAGTGCGTATCCCAGGATCATCGACTTTCCCCGCTTCCAGGAAATCGCACGGGGCGTAGGGGCTTATCTCACGGTGGACATGGCCCATATCGCCGGCCTGGTGGGAGCGGGGCTGCATCCCAACCCCATCGATCATGCGGATTTCGTCACCACGACAACGCACAAGACCCTCCGGGGCCCCAGAGGCGGTATGATCCTCTCACGTCAGGAATTTGGCAAGAAGCTCAACAGCCAGATTTTTCCCGGCATACAGGGCGGCCCCCTCATGCACGTCATCGCGGCCAAGGCAGTGGCATTCCATGAAGCCCTTCAACCGGAATTCACCAGCTATCAAAAGCGCGTCGTCGCCAACGCCGCACGGCTGGCTCGGAAGCTGACGGAATCCGGTCTTCGCCTCGTCTCAGGCGGGACGGACAACCATCTCATCCTGGTGGACCTCTCCCCCACCGGACTGACGGGAAAGGTCGCCGAGGAGACCCTGGATCGGGCAGGCATCACAGTCAACAAAAACGCCATCCCCTTCGATTCCCAGCCCCCCCAGGTCACGAGTGGAATCCGAATTGGAACACCGGCAGCCACCACCCGCGGCATGGATGAATCCCATATGGACGTGATTGCGGACTTCATCCACCGTGCTCTGAAAGCAGTCGGGGACGAAGCCGAATTGAAGGCGCTGAAAAACGAAGTCGCTCAATTCTGCTCATCTTTTCCAATGTTTAAATAATGAGTTGTCCCCCTTCCTTTCGGACATCTCCGACGCTGTGAAAACCTCTTGAGTGACAAGACCATGAGCTCAACCATCGACTCCGACGTGGTTTTCATGCGAGAGGCGCTGCGACTCGCGGCTCTCGGCACGGGGTGGGCCAGTCCCAATCCCATGGTGGGAGCGATTGTCGTACTCGACGGAACCATTGTGGGAAAGGGATATCACGAGAAGGTGGGAGGCCCCCACGCCGAAGTGCATGCCCTGCGGCATGCGGGAGCAGCGACACGGGGAGCGACGCTTTACGTCACCCTGGAGCCCTGCAACCATTACGGAAGGACTCCACCCTGTACGGAAGCCGTGCTCCAGGCAGGGATCGCTCGGGTTGTCGTGGGTATGGAAGACCCCAACCCTCTCGTTGCGGGTGGCGGCATGGAACGTCTGAGATCCCGGGGCATCGAAGTCGTTTCGCGTGTTCTCGAGAAGGAATGCCGCCTGTTGAACCAGGCCTTCATCAAGCATGTCATCGCCGGCACCCCCTACGTAACCCTCAAAGCCGCCGCCACCCTCGACGGCCGCATCGCCACCGGAAGCGGTGATTCGCGATGGATCAGCAACGAAAGGTCCCGGCGGTTTGTTCACCAACTGCGGTGTGCCCTGGACGGAATTCTCGTGGGGATCGAAACGGCGTTGAACGACGACCCCGAACTGACCGCCCGCATCTCTCGAAGGCCCCCCTGCCGCCAGCCGGTTCGGATCATCCTGGACACGCACTTGAGGCTTCCCCTGGAGAGCAAGCTCGTGAAAACCGCACGCCAGGTACCGGTCTGGGTCGCCTGTGGAGAGGACGCTCCCCGGGAGCAGGAAAATCGTCTCACGGCAGCCGGAGTCGAAGTCCTGCGCCTGCCCACCCAAGAGGGACGGATCGACTTGAAAGCCCTTCTCAAGGTTCTGGGCCAACGCCAGGTCTGCAGCCTCCTGGTGGAGGGAGGGTCAAGGGTTTTGGGCGCCTTCCTGGAACAGGGCCTCGCGGATGACTTCCATTTTTTTTATGCTCCGAAGATTCTGGGGGATCCGGAAGGCATTCCCATGATCCGGGGCGGGCATCGGGAAAAGATGTCCGAAGCCATCCCGGTCTACCAGCTGCGCACACGGCGTTACGCCGGGGATGTGCTGCTCTCGGGAAGATTCCACGAGCAACTGTATTGAGACGGAGAATTCATGTTTACAGGATTGATTGAGGGTACGGGGACCCTGCTTCGCATCGACCGCCATGGCCCCGATGCCAAAAT
>DAIQOB010000285.1:0-4357 GCA_036788075.1 Syntrophobacteraceae bacterium | reverse complement strand
TCCTCAAGGGTATTTCCCGGGATTTCCGTGAGTGTTTCTTGGGAGGTTTTCGTGATCTCCCCCGAACAGGCTCGCACTTCAGCCACGAAAGTTTGAAGCGGTAACGGGAGCTCTCTTTCCGAAACAAACTCTCCCGGCATCAGGATCACCGCCCGCTCCAGCGCGTTTTCCAACTCCCGCACATTGCCCGGCCAGGGGTAACGCAGGAACAGATCCAGTGCTTGGGGCGTCAACCCCTTCACGCGCTTGTGATTCTTTTCGGCGAGGTGAGGGAGAAAATGGCTGACCAGATTCGGGATATCCTCGGGACGATCACGCAAAGGCGGGACCACCAGGCTCATCACATTCAAACGGTAGAAGAGATCCTCCCGAAAGGTTCCCTCAGCCACCATCTTCTCCAAGTTACGGTTGGTGGCCGCGAGAATCCTTACGTCTACACGCAGGGCCACGTCGCTTCCAACCCGCTGGATCACCCCCTCCTGGATCGCCCGAAGCAGCTTGGCCTGCATGGAAAGAGGCAACTCGCCGATTTCATCCAGGAAGAGCGTCCCCCCGTCAGCCATGGAAAAGCGGCCGCGCCGCAACCGGTCGGCCCCCGTGAAAGCCCCTTTTTCATGGCCGAAGAGCTCCGATTCGATAAGAGATTCAGGAATGGCGGCACAATTCACGTCCACAAGCGGCTTTTCCCGACGAGCGCTGTGGGCATGAATGGCCCGAGCGACAAGCCCCTTTCCCGTGCCGCTCTCGCCGGTGATGAGCACCGTTACCTCGGTGGGCGCCACCAGGGCGATCATTTCAGAGAGGCGTTTCATGGCGGTTCCATGCCCCACCATTTCGGGGATTTGAAATCGGGCCAACTGGCGTTTCAACTCCTCGTTCTCACTGCGCAGGTGCGTGTGCTCCAAGGCTCGCTCCATCCCCACCTTCAGAGCCTCGAAGTCAATGGGTTTGGTGAGATAGTCGAAAGCCCCGGTCTTGAGGGCTTCCACCGCGGATGGGATGGAAGAATAGGCGGTGAGTATGATGATGGGGATGGCTGCGTTGTACTCGTGGATCACTCGGGTGGCTTCAATGCCGTCCAACCGGGGCATGCGCAAGTCCATGAGGATGAGGTCCACGGGGCCGCGGCGGATCCTCTCCACCGCCTCCAACCCGTCTCGGGCTTCCTCGACTCCATATCCCCATTCTTCCATGAGGGTCACCAGCATCATGCGATGGGCTGCGTCATCATCGACAATGAGCACCAGCGGGGTTGTTGTCCGGTTCATAACGTGTTCTCCTTAGTCATCAGATACATCACACACTTTAACCGGTGCAAAAAATGATCCTTTCCTCATTATGGAAAGGACATGCCGGCATGCTGCACTTCTGGATAGAAAGTAACCATTCTGATGGATACCGTTGGCTCTCACCGGGTATTTTCTATCCAGAATCCGACTTCGTGGAGCGGATAACGATGGAGAGATGGACTGCAGAGTGCTTCTCGAGGAAGCGGGAATCCGGTTCTTGCCCGGTTCATCCTGCGCGAAAAAGATGCCGGAAACTTTGGCACGCTTGATGCTCATCCGAATACGGCAAGTGCGTCGATTGTCCGGAGGGAGCAGGTTCTCTCCAGACCCTCCGACGCTGAGAGGGGCATCGCAGTGTGCGGCCCTGAAAGACACCAAACAGATCGCGGAATAGAATAGGAAAAAGATCATGAAGACATTGATGAAAATGGGCGCAGTGATGGCTTTGGTTCTCATGTTGGGATTGCCTTATGTTCAGGCGCAGCAGCAGGGACCTCCTCAGGGAAGCGGTTGGATGTGCCCCATGATGGGCCAGGGCGGAGGGATGATGCATCATGGTGGGATGATGCAGCACGGTTCGGGAACGGGTTGTTGTGCGATGATGAACCGGAACACTTCCGGAGCCCCACTGACCAAGGAACAGGCCAAGCAGGTGGTCGATGATTACGTCCGCAATACCAACAACCCCAACATCAGGGTTGGGGAGGTAGCGGAAAAGGGCGATGTCTTCGAGGCCACCGTAGTCACCAAGGAAGGCTCACTGGTGGAAAAGATTCAGATCGACAAGAATACCGGCTGGTTCCGTAGAGCTTCCTGACCCTTGCTCATTGCTACTGTTGCCGTCACTCTCGCCTTCGGTTCACTTCATGAACACGGGCGGGAGCCGGGGACCGGACAATGGAATCTTGTCGCATTCCCCTTTCACCCAAGGGTGGGAGGGGATTTTCTTTTGGATCAAATCGATCATACAAGCCATGCGGCCCTTGCAGGTGACGCTCCAGTGCAATTCGGGGACCCATCGCCCGGGAAATTCCGACTGCTCGAGAGGAGATTGATTCATCAGCATTTTCAAGGTGGAACTCACTTCTTATGTTATGTTCTACTTTATTTGGTAAACCATGGAACGCTTTCTTAATGACCGGTGAGGTAGTGAACCAATGAAGCAACTGGTGTTTCATATCGAAGGCATGGACTGCATCAATGAGGTGCTCGTTCTCAAGCAGGTTTTGGGCTCGATGGTGGGCGGTGAGCTGAATCTCGCATTTGATGCGCTCAAAGGGAAGATGACGGTTTCCCTGCCCGGTGAGAGCACGCTTACGGCTGAAGATATTCAGAAGGCGGTAGCCAAGACCGGCATGCGAGCAGTTCCCTGGACAGAACCATGTATAAGCGGTACGTGTAAGACGGAAGAGGGACTCTGGCAACGTCGGGGGCGTCTACTGCTGTGCCTGGCCAGTGGGCTTCTCATGGCTGCCGGTTTTGTGCTTCACTCATTCCAGGAGGGGAGCCTTAGCCGGGTGATGTTCGAAAAGGACAGCGGAGGCCACATCCTCCCCGTGGAGGTAATCATTCTCTATGTAGGGGCAATTGTCACAGGCGGCTGGCTCATCTTTCCCAAGGCTTTTGATGCGGCCCGCAGGCTGCGACCGGACATGAATTTTCTCATGACGATCGCCGTCATTGGAGCCATGTGGATCGGCGAATGGCTCGAAGCTTCCGCTGTGGCATTTCTCTTTTCTCTCGCCCTGTTCCTGGAATCCTGGAGTGTCGGACAAGCGCGTCAGGCCATCTCCCGTCTGATGGATCTCTCTCCTCTCACAGCTCGTTTTTTCTCTCCAGGCGATGGCGTCCTTCAAGAAAGACCCGTTGAGGATGTTCCCGTGGGAGCCACGGTGCTTGTGCGCCCCGGCGAGAAGATTCCTTTGGATGGGAGGATCACGAAGGGTGAAACTTCCATCAACCAGGCCCCGATCACGGGAGAATCCACACCGGTCTTCAAGAAGCACGATGATGAAGTCTTTGCCGGAACCATCAATGGCGATGGAGCCATAGAATTCCGGTCCACCAAGGCTGCTGCGGACACCACTTTGGCGCGCATCATCCACATGGTGGAAGAAGCTCAGTCCAGACGCGCACCAACGGAACAGTGGGTGGAAAAGTTCGCCCGCATCTACACTCCGGCCATGATGGCCCTGGCTATCTCCATCGCGCTGGCTCCACCCCTAATCTTTGGAGCGGGTTGGGAAAAATGGCTCTATGAGGGATTGGTCATTTTGGTTATCGCCTGCCCTTGCGCTCTGGCCATTTCCACTCCGGTAAGCATTGTGGCGGGGCTCACTTCCGCCGCTCGAAATGGAGTCCTCATCAAGGGAGGCGCTTACCTGGAGGCCCCCGCCCATCTCAAGGGAATCGCATTTGACAAGACCGGCACATTGACACGTGGCGAACCATCCGTGGAGCGCATTGTCTCGCTGAACGGCCATACCGAAGCGGAGCTCCTGGGGTATGCCGCCGCCCTCGAAGCCCACAGCACGCACCCTCTGGCGCACGCCGTTCTACATCGAGCGGAGATTCAGGGGATCAGCCCCCCCTCGGCTGAAAATTTCACATCCTTCCCGGGACTGGGAGCTCAGGCGACCATCGGAAACCGCTCCTACTGGATCGGTAGCCATCGCATGCTGGAGCAAGCTCAGGAAGAGTCCCCTCAACTCCATGGGATCGCCACGGAAATGGAAAATGCCGGGCACTCCCTGATTTTCCTCTGGTGTGAAGATCATGTGTGCGGACTGCTCGGAGTTGGGGACAAACTTCGCCCCGAAGCGAGGGAATCCTTGCGCAGACTCAAAGAGCTCGGCCTGAAAAAGACCGTCATGCTCACCGGGGATAACGAGCAAACGGCCAGATCCGTGGCCGAGTCCGTTGGCGTGGATGAATACCAGGCGGGACTGCTACCGGAGGACAACGTGAGAAGTATCTCCCGGTTGAAGGATGAGCTCGGCCAAGTAGCGATCGTGGGGGATGGAGTCAACGATGCGCCGGCGATGGCGGAGGCTGGCCTGGGCATCGCC
>DAIQOB010000284.1:0-4394 GCA_036788075.1 Syntrophobacteraceae bacterium | reverse complement strand
CGGAGAAAGCAGGCCGGTTTCGGTCCCCGCCAGAAAAACCAGGCTGGGCTCATGGTATCCCGCGGCAACGATGGGAGGCAGCGCGGTGCCCGGGGGCTTGTCCCGTGTGGCAATCTCTCGCACGATGGTATTGCTCAGCCAGAAAGTGCCGACCTGCGGCAAAATGTTCTGGAGAGCCGGTCCGAGGATGAGAACCGCTCCCAGAACTGCGGCTGCCAGGCCTGCTGTTACCTGCCGGTGTCGAAGATACCACACCATGCTTCCCAGGGTGACCGGGGCGAAGAGGATGGGCCAAAGACTCCAAGGATCGAACCTGCCGTCCAGAAGCCAAGGCATCAGCGCGGTGCCTGCCGCCAGCACACTTCCCACGAAGAGCCCCAAGGCCATGGAAAGCCAGGCGGGCCAGAAGCGGGGCCATTGGAAATCCTCCTTCTGTGCGGCGAAGGCCGCCTGTGCCGTCAGCATGGCCAACGCAGGGTAGGCGGGCAGAATATAGTGGGGGAGCTTCGTCGGGACCAGTTCAAAAAGTACCCACGCGGGGAGGATCCATGCCAGCAAAAAGCGGACTTCAGGCTGCCGCCGCTGCTTCCATGCCCATAGAAGGGTTGGACCGAGGAACAGCGAGGCGGGCCAGAATGTTAGAGGGAGCAGCAGCAGGTAATACCCCGGCATGAATCCATGGGATTCCTGCCCCGAGACCAGTTTGGGGAGGAGGTCCTTCCCGATGGCGTCGGTGAAAAACGCTCCACCTGTGGCCTTGGTGATAGCGATGCCCCAGGGAAGCACCATGAGCGCCACTCCCAGGAGGCCGGGCAGGGGATGGAGCCCCTTCAACCGCCCCAGTGCCCTGCGGTCCATGACGATCAGGGCTGCGAGGGTCAGGAGGGTGATGATGGGGACAACGGGGCCCTTGATGAGGATGCCGGCCCCCTGGGCAAACCAGAAGATGACAGCCGGCCCCAGGGTGCTTTGGGGGACATCTTCCTGCTGCCTCAGATATAGGGCGGCCAGAGCTCCCTGAGATGCCACAACGGCAGCGAGCAGCACTGCGTCCGTGGTCGCCTGGTGGGCTTCAAAAACCAGGAGGAGCGAGCCTGCCAGAAGTCCTGCGCCGAGGAAGGCGCCCTGAGGGTCCGTCATCCTTCTTCCCCACATGAAAGTGAGCAGGACGGCCAGGGTGGCTCCCAGGAAGGAGGGAATACGGTACGGCCAGATGTGGCGGGACGCATTCCCTCCCAGTGTCTTCACGACGCCCGCCTGGAGCCAGTAAATGCCGATGGGCTTCTTGTGGCGAGGCTCCTCCTGGAAGCGGATGCGCACGTAATCCCCGCTTTCGACCATCTGCCGAGAGGCCTGAGCGAACCGTGCTTCGTCGCGATCGATGGGGGGAAGTGTCACCAGTCCTGGAAGGTACAGGGCGGCACAGAGAAGTGTCAGCAATGCATACACGCCGGCTCCTTTGAAATAAAACTGCACGGTTTCTCCTGTTTGAAGGCTTGGACCTGCCATGAAAGGGTTGCCATCGACGGTTCAATGCCTGCGTCCATAAAGATAACTCAGGCAGAACGACGGATAGGCAGCATAGGAGAGACCGTACCAAATGGCAAGGACGTTTCAAAAGCAGCAACACCAACTTCCATGAGAGATCGTACCCTGGGCCATGAATAGTCTAATGAGCAGTTGCAGTTGTAGATGGATATGGGTGACGTTCGGGGCCGTGCCGGTTTTTTGCGCCCTGTCATACTTTTATATAGACAAACCTCTCGCCGTTCATTTAAGATCAACCAACTATGACGTTTTACATGTCTTCAGTCTGATCACCTATCTGGGTGTATCAACGTGGTATTTGGTTGCGTCATCCCTGATTTTTTTGTGCTTCCGGTATCTGTATAAAAACGAAGCTCATGCCCACCAGGCCTTGTTTCTCTTTTTGTCCGTTGCGGTTTCCGGGCTCCTGGCTGATTTATTGAAGTTTGTATTCGGAAGATACCGGCCCAAAATGCTTTTTGATGAAGGGCTGTACGGCTTCACCCTCTTCCACAGTGGGTATGCGTTCAATTCGTTCCCGTCGGGCCATGCAAATACGATTACAGCGGTGGCAGTCGCGTTGTATTTTATTTATCCGAGATTCAGGTATTTTTATGCCCTCGTAGCCGCCTCGGTCATCGTCAGCAGGCTCGTACTCGGCTCTCATTATCTGGGGGATGTGGTTGCCGGCTCTTACCTGGGAATCCTGGCGACCCTTTATCTCAAAAGTATTTTTGATCGCAAAGGAATATCTCTGCAGCAGCCGATGCTCCAGACGGATGGGTCGCCGAGGTAGACTCAACGAGCTTCCCAAAGCTCTCACCGTTTGTTCAGCGACCACCGCGAGAGCGTGCTTCCCATGGATTTCTTGCTGAAAGGGGGTGAATGTCTGCTGTCAGTGTCAGCTCTCCATTCAATCATGCTGTCGAATGCTTTCAGCGTCTGTCATCCATAAAATTCAAGAAACCATCTTAGCGAGTCCCTATTTCATAATTTTTCAAGATTACATACTTTATTGAATTAGCACTGTTTTTGCCATCAATTGGTTTGACTGAACCGGGCGAGCCCGGGGATTTCTGGACTACGTGCCCATTTTTTCCCTTTTGCCAACCTTTTCCAAACATATTGAAGCGAGTGGAATTATGAATCAAGACAGCCAAGACAAAAGCGCCATGGATTCCTTGATGGCCGCATGGATGAAATCGGCCACTGATTTCTGGACGTCTGCCCCCCAAATGTGGCCCTTTTCTTCCGATGCGTCAACTGCCGGATCAGGAGAGTCACAGGGCTTTGGAGGCCAGAGGGGTGGATCGTGGCAGAATGCCTTCAAGATCTGGCACTCTTTATTTTCGACCTTGGGCACTCCCGACGCGATGGAAGCCTTTTTCAAGGGTGCAGGCGCTACGCCCGAAATCTTCATGAAAATATCGGGGACGGGGATGAAGGGGTATGCGGCTTTCTACCAGCAGTGGCTGAAGAAAGTGGGAAAACTTGCTCAGCCGGAGAAAGCATATCATTTCGAGAACCTGGATGAGAACGTGTTCAATGCGTGGAAGGATCTCTATGAAAAAGAGATTCAGCCTTTTCTCAATGTGCCACAGCTGGGGCTGGCCCGTTCCTACCAGGAAAGAGTGAATGAAACCCTGGATCGGTTCAACCTTTACCAGGTCCAGCTGGCCGGGCTTCTCCGGATGCTCTATCTGCCCCTGGAAAAATCCGCACGCGTGATGGAAGAGAAACTCGAGGAGCATTCCAGGGACGGCAATCTTTCCGAAAACTTCAAAGAATACTATGAGATGTGGATCAAGGTATTGGAAGGCCATTATATGACACTTTTCAAGTCGCCGGAATACCTTGAGGCCCTGTCGAATACTCTCAGTGCCAACGAGAATTTTAAGTTGGCGCAGCATAACATGATGGCCGATATGCTGCAATCCCTGCCCATCCCCACCCACAAAGAGATGGACGATCTGTACAAGGAAATCTACTTGTTGAAAAAAATGGTCAAAGAGATGGCGAAAAGGTTGGCCCAGCAAGAGGCCTCCAGCTGATCTCCACGAGATGCCGCCATATAAAGAAAGGGAGAATTTCACCATGAGTCCTACCAAGATTCCTGTCGATCTCATTCTGAACAGACTGGCGGAGGATGTGGGAAAATCCCAGGAGCGCATCCTCAAGTCCCAGGATGTTCTGTTGAGTCCTCTCGACACCAGCATAGCCACGACCCCGTACGAAGTGGTCTACCAAGAGGACCGTGTCAAACTCAAATACTATCGTCCTGCCAGGAAGGGCCCCATCAAGACCCCTTTGCTCCTGGTCTACGCCCTGATCAACCGGGAAACCATGCTCGATCTCCAGCCGGGAAGGAGTGTGGTGCAGAATTTCATCAATGATGGGGTTGATCTCTACATGATCGACTGGGGCTATCCCACCCGCAAAGATCGCTATGTCACCATCGATGACCATGTGAACGGCTATATGGATAATGTCATTGACTTTATCCTGCGCCGTCATAAACTGCCCAAGCTCAATCTCATGGGCATCTGCATGGGGGGCGCCTTTTCCGTCATGTATTCAGCCCTTCACCCGGAAAAGGTGAAAAACCTGATCACTACGGTGACTCCGAGCAACTTCGATACGGACAAAGGGCTGCTTCACGTCTGGATGAAGGAGGTCGATGCCGACCTGATGGTGGACACCTATGGAAACATGCCCGGTGACTTTTTGAATCTTGGGTTTTTGCTGCTCAACCCCGCTCGCCTCATGATTGACAAGTATGTGGGGTTTTTCGAAAACATGGACGATAAAGTGTTTGTAGAAAATTTCATCCGCATGGAAAAGTGGATTTTTGACAGTCCCGATGTGCC
>DAIQOB010000283.1:0-4416 GCA_036788075.1 Syntrophobacteraceae bacterium | reverse complement strand
ATCCGTCTGCGCCATCCCCAGAAACGCGATGTCCAATCCGCCACCGTCGTAGAAGTCAAACTGACCGTTCTCAGTGATGAGTGCATCGACATTGATGCCGGCCCCGAAGTCCAGTCCGCCCATGGGAAGCCCTCCAATGAGTCCCGCTTCCGTCGTGAGCGTGGCATATTCCAGGATTCTCTCCTCATTGGCCACGCGTGAGACCCCTTCGGGCATGCCAATGCCCAGATTCACGACACTGTTCGGCTTTAGCTCGAACGCAGCACGCCTGACAACGATTTTGCGGCAGCTCATTTCCAAGGGCGGAATCGCCTGCATGGGCACTTTCAGCTCACAACTGAATGCGGGACTGTATTGCTCGCCAAAGGTTTGCCAATGGCTCTCGGGCTTGGCCACGACCACACAGTCGACCAGGATTCCGGGAATGATGACCTCTCGCGCCTTGAGCGTTCCGGCGCGGGCCAACCTTTCCACCTGCACGATGACAATTCCGCCGGAGTTTCGAGTAGCCTGCGCCATGGCTAGAGCATCGAGGACAGCGCATTCCTTTTCCATGGTGATGTTTCCATCCGGATCAGCTGTCGTTCCCCGGAGAAAGGCCACATGGATGGGAAAGGCCTTGTAGAAGAGATATTCCTTTCCTTCGACAGTCATCACGGTAACAATGTCTGATCCCCTGGCCTTGGTGAGGTCATTGAGCTTACCGCCTTCCTCCCGGGGATCGATGAACGTACCGAGGCCCACATGGGTCAAGTTCCCCGGTTTGTGGGCGGCGATGTCTCTGAAGAGTTGAGTCAAAGGCCCCATGGGGATGTTGTAAGCGAAGATCTTGTTGTCGTTGATCAATTTTCCAAACCCTGGAGTCAGTCCAGTGTGTCCGGCAATGATTTTTCCCACGAGGCCTTCGATGGCAATGTGGTTCAGGCCCTTGCTTTTCCCATCCCCCTGACCTGCAGGATAGGTAAATGTCAGATTTCTAGGTTTTCCGGTCTTCAAGAATCGCTCTTTAAGGGCGATGGCGAGCTCCTCCGCAAACCCCACCCCCACAAAACCAGCCGTCACGATGGTGTCGTTGTCGCGGATCAGTTCGATGGCCTCTTCAGCGGTGACAATCTTTCCCTTTTTCATCTTCATGGCCGTCATGGGGTCCAGCATGGGATGTCTTACTTCCTCTACCGGGATAGCCTCTGTCATCTCTCAATTCCTCTCTCTTTTCTGGCGATTGTTTTCACAACTCTGCAAATAAAAAGACATTTCATGCTTTGCTCAGGCGAAGGATATTCGCTAACAGATTCATGACGACCTGGCACGCTGCTTTCGGAAGCGGGACTCCGAGAGGCGATGTGCATCGAGACAAAGCTCCCCACCCGGCTCAACCGGTCTTTTTCGTGGGCAGCAGACTATGTAAGGGAACTTGAGAATGAGTGCGCCAAGGCGCAGCTATCATGAAGGGCAAAGCAACACCAAGATAAAATCAGCAAAAGACAAAAGGCGTCATTAGAAAAAGGGGTTAGACCATGTCGGCTAACCCCTTGAGTTTTCTGGTGGCGAGGCTCAGAATCGAACTGAGGACACGAGGATTTTCAGTCCACTGCTCTACCGACTGAGCTACCTCGCCAAAAGATGTGTGCTTTCTACCGAAATAATGCTTACGTGTCAATGCTTTTTTTTGTTGCTATCGACAGTCACCGCAGAGAACGCTTCCACTGGAAGCCGAGGGAGAATTTCACCTTCATAACGATAGGCCTTTCAAGATGTTCAGCCTTATTACGAATTGATTTCACCTTATTTCTTTTTGGCGCTTTCACTCATCAGGCCCAGGACGAAATCATTGATGTCTTCGATACTGGGAATGTTATCCTTCGCAGTCCTGTCGTCTCCCTCACCGGCAGACTCCCCTCCCGGAACACCACCGGCCTGATCTTCAGTCTCCAGGGTGAAAACCAGATCGTCGTCTTCGAGGATCAATTCCAACAGGTCTTCGTCACCGATCTCCATGCTCTTCTTTTGTACGGTCGGACCTTCCAGGCTGATTTCTCCCAAGTCTCCAGGATCCAATACTTTTTCAAAGCTCAACGTCTTTTCACTTTCTTCAGCCGCATCTTCCAGTTCGAGCTTGAGCTCCATGTCCAGATTCATTTCCGGGGGATCTTCCAGAGTAACTTCACTCAAAACCGGCTCCGAAACCTCATTGGCCAGACTGATGGATACCTCCGATTCCGGCTCTTCATCCAGCGTGATCTCGGAAACCTCCGCTTCAATGGGGTCGGAGGGAGATGGAGAAATGGGAGATGACGCTCCGAGGAGATCTTCAGGTGCCCGTGAGGCCTCTTCTGCTCCTCTGACCTCGGGAACCTCGGCAAAGCTCAGCTCATCCCCGAGCTCGATCTCCGTCGCACCGGAATCTGCAGACCCGCCCAAGAGGTCGTTTCCGAGAGGTCCCTCGTGCTCGCCCTGGGTGGGATCGTATCCTTTGAGGAGCGGTCCCAGGAGAAAGGGAACATTCGGGCGGACCTGGCAGAATCCCAGACTGTCACGTACCACCGTCAGGTCGCTCCCGCACTTCCTGCACTCCACCAAATAATCAAAACTGATGAAACCACACTTATTGCATTTCATGAATCTGTCCCTCACCCCAATCCTTGACCGAAATCCCCCCATAAGAGCTGCACACAGGAGACAATGGCCAGAGCGGCCGTTTCCAGGCGCAAAATCCTGGGGCCAAGATGCACGCTGCGAAGAGCATAGTGCTTGAACAAATTGACCTCCTCGACGGTCCACCCGCCCTCGGGTCCCACGACCACCAGCACCTGCTCACAGAAAGGAACCGCATGCTTGAGAGAGACGAGGCCCTCCTCAGCGGCCGCTTCCAGGGCTACAAGCTTCAATCCACAAGGACCGAATGTTTCCCCTTCTGAAACATCCCTGAGAAAATCTTCGGTTTCCTGAAACACAACAATTTCAGGCAGCCGCGCACGCCCGCATTGACAGAGAGCCTCCCGTGCGATCTTTTCCCAGCGTTCACGCTTCTTATCGATCTTATCACCCTTCAACCCGTACTGGCTTCGGCGCGCTCTGAAAAACGCAATGCGCTGCACGCCCAGCTCTGTAGCATGGCGGATGACCTGTTCCATTTTCTCTGAACGGGAAAAGGCCAGCGCGAGGGTGATGGACAGGGAGGATTCATTGGTCAAAACCTGCCGTTCCAGAAGTCTGACCTGGATGGCCCCGTCCTTCATGCTCTCGATAACCCCCTTCCAGCCGTGTCCCTCACCATCACGGATTTCAACGGGGTCTCCGGGTTTAGACCTGAGAACACTATCGAGATGACGGGCCGTTTCACGAGGCAGCGTGATGAGCTCATTTTCAACAAGGCCACTCTTTCCAAAAAAACATTTGCGGGTCATGCCCCGGAAAACCTCACCCTCAATATTCCGTTATGCTTTTCAATAGATAGCTTGGGTACCCGGTTATGAAAAATACCCCCAATACCATCGGAAGAAAGCTTCACCGAAAAAGAGATAACAGATGGCACCCAGGGACAGAAACGGACCGAAGGGAACCATGGTGCTCATCCCCTTTCCCGACCGCCACATGGCGATGAATCCCACAAGAGAGCCCGTGAGGGATGAGACAAAAACTGTAAAAACCACACCCGGCCATCCCAGAAAAGCACCGATCATCCCCAGGAGCTTGATGTCCCCGACTCCCAGTCCCTCCTGATGCCTCAAGTACCGGTATCCTATGGCAATGAGACAGAACAGCCCTCCCCCCAGGAAAATCCCCAGGAGGGAGTCAGACCAGGCAATGCGGATGCTGAATAAGGAAAAACCGAAGCCCAGCAGGATGCCGGGCAGGGACAAAATGTCGGGAATCAGGAAGGTATCGAGATCGATAAACGCGATGATGAGCAGGAGGGACGTGAAAAAAAAATCCATCAGGAATTGAAGGCTCATCCCATCCATGTGGAAGAGCAGAGCAGCCAGAAGACCCGCCAGGAATTCCACCAGGGGATAGCGGATGGAAATCCCGGCCTTGCAGTGCCTGCACCTGCCCCTCAGCAGCAGGTAGCTCAGAAGAGGTATATTGTCAAAAAACGCTATGGGATGCCTGCACCTGGGACATCGAGACCCGGGCCAGACAATGGACTCCCTGGCGGGCAAGCGGCTGATGACAACATTGTAGAAACTCCCCAAAACACATCCGAATACAAAAACGACCGTCAACTGCACACTGTAGGGAATGGGAAACACCATCAAGAACCTGCTTTCGCTCGATCAATCGGCCTCTTCCGGTCCGGGGCGCTCTTTCTCCTCGTACTTGCAGGAGGCATTGGGGCAGACCAGTTTCATGCCACTCCGTTTCGTGACCTTTTCCACCAGGACAGGTGAATCGCACAGTGGGCATTTCTTCTGA
>DAIQOB010000282.1:0-4426 GCA_036788075.1 Syntrophobacteraceae bacterium | reverse complement strand
ATTTCCAGCTCCGGAGACAGCCGCTCGGCGTTGCTCCTGGGAATGAGGCATCGTGTGAAACCGAGCTTCTGGGCCTCCAGCGCCCTCACGCTGCTGTGCCCCACTCCCCTCACCTCCCCCGCAAGACCGACCTCCCCCCACACCACCCACTCGGGCGGCAGGGGTCGGTCCAGATAGGTGCTGAGGAGCGCCGTCGTCATGGCCAGATCCGTTGCCGGTTCCACGAGGCGGACTCCGCCCGCCACATTGACGAAAACATCCTGCTGAGCAAAATTGAGCCCGAGCTTTTTCTCCAGCACGGCCAGGAGCAGTGAGAGGCGATTGCTGTCGACTCCCATGCTTGTGCGCCGGGGCTGCAGCCAGCTGGTGGAACTCACGAGAGCCTGCAGCTCCACCAGGAGGGGGCGCGTGCCTTCTACGGCACAGGCCACCACCGATCCGGAAACCCCCTTGGGGCGTTCCGCCAGGAGCAGCTTGGACGGATTGGGAACCTGCTCCAGGCCGACCTCCTTCATTTCGAAAACCCCGACTTCATTGGTGGAGCCATACCGGTTCTTGACAGCCCTCAGGAGGCGGAAGGTGTGTGTCCGGTCTCCCTCCAGGTAGAGCACCGTGTCCACCAGATGCTCCAGTGCTCTGGGACCTGCGATGGATCCCTCCTTGGTGACATGCCCCACCACAAAAATGCTGACTCCCGTCTCTTTGGCCGCTCGCATCAATCGCGAGGCACATTCCCTCACCTGGCTGACCGATCCGGGAGCCACATCCAACGCCCGCGTGTGGACCGTCTGGATAGAGTCCACCACGAGGATATGGGGCGGCTTCTGAGCTACGGCATCCAGAACCGCCTCGAGCGAGGTTTCAGAATAGACAAAGAGGTTGGGGGATTCGACACCCAGGCGGAGGGCCCGCACCTTCAACTGCTGGGGGCTCTCTTCGCCGGAGGCATAGAGCACCCGTTTTTCCTGGGACAAGCGCGCCAGGACCTGGAGGAGCAGGGTCGACTTCCCTATTCCCGGATCACCGGCCAGCAGTACGAGAGATCCCGCAATGAGGCCGCCTCCCAGGACCCGATCCCACTCACCGATGCCGCTCAGCAGACGGGGCTCCGTTTCAGCCGGGATATCCGCCAGGGCAATCGGTCGATTCTGGGGATTTCCCGTCGCAAGCTCTTTTTCAGAAGACTTGTAACTGACTTCTTCCACAAGGCTTTCCCAAATTTTACAGTCGGGGCAGCGCCCCAACCATTTGGGGCTGACATAGCCACATTGCTGGCATCGAAAAACTGTCTTGCGATCGGCCATTGGATCCTCGATTCAGAAGTTCAAATCTAAAAGCAGCAGGCACTTCAGGGAAAGCGCAGGGGATGCGCGCCATGGTCCATCGTCGCGGCCTCTCACATCCACAGGGCTGTCCTTTCCTGTTTCCATACCATGTCCCTCTTTGAAGGTATACCTCTTTGCACCGCTCTCCACCTGACTGGAGGCAACGGGCAGCCCCTCTCGACCTGAATGTTCGATTGACAAAACCGAAAAGATTGGTTTATAGTCCTTCTCTGAGCATTCGGAAGTAGCCTTGCTCTCATTTTGGCTGATCTGAAGCATTAGGTATTTCTCTTAATGGGGAGGAGTTTTTCCAATGGCCGGTAAGAATATCATTGAAATCAGTGACAATAATTTTGACGAAGAAGTGCTGAAATCCGATCTGCCCGTTCTGGTGGACTTCTGGGCCCCGTGGTGTGGTCCCTGCCGAGCCATCGCTCCCGTGGTTGAAGAGCTTTCCGGTGAATATGAGGGCAAATTGAAGGTCGCCAAATGCAATGTCGATGACAACCCCAAAACACCTTCTAAATATGGCATCCGTGCTATTCCGACCCTCATCATTTTCAAGGGCGGGAACGTGAGCGAGCAGATTACCGGAGCGGTAGCAAAATCGCAGATTATGGCAGCCATCGATAAAACAGTCGTCTAGAATATCGGATGTGAACATCTTCCCCATGTCATCAAGGCGCCCTGCATGGAATTTCCCATGGAGTCCAGTCACAGGTTCACCCCCATCATACACATCCTGCGTTTTTCTTCCAAACAGTGCAAAAGTGCAATGTTCACGATGGAGTGAGACGATGGAGAAAACCGTCCAGGCTTGCAGCTGACGGGGCCTCCGGTCAGCTCTGCCGAACGGCTTTTCCTGATGGAAGATCCGGACTCTTGAGCCCGCCCCCGGTGTGTCCGGGAGGCCGGCGCCTGAGAGCCCCCTGTTGCCTTAGGGAAGAACTGGAACGAACTTTTTGATCACTCCGACGATCACAATGCCTTCGGGCGGTTGCCAAAAATCCCTGCCGCATGCCATGAATTCGGGAGTAGCCCTGCTTAACGGGAACAATCCACACACGCTTTAGAAGCCATCCCTGTCCCATCAAGGGACAGGGTATGCATTACAGGACCACTACTCGTTTTCTTTGAGGAAACCTCATGCTTTTTTCATCTTGCCAACCCCAAAAGCGTTTCTGCTTTTTTCCACATTGCTTGCTCATGGCTGTGCTGTTGCTGACGAGCGGATGCAACACGTCCTTGACCCAGTATTATTTTGGAGATCTCTTTGGAAAAGGCAAATCCTCCACCATAGAAAAGAGCGCTGAGCAACTCGCCATGGACGGCATGCAGCAGATGCGCGACAAGGACTACGACGATGCTCTCAAGTCGTTTCAAAAACTGAAAGAGCACTATCCATACAGCAAGTACGCCATCCTGGCTGAGCTCAAGCTGGGTGATGCTCATTTTTACAACAAAGACTACTCTAACGCGGCCATCGCGTATGAAGAATTCGCCCGCCTGCATCCCCGAAATGAAGTTGTCCCCTATGTCCTCTACCAGATCGGAATGTGTCATTTCCTCTCCTTCAGCACGGTAGATCGCGATCAGGAGGAAACGCGACTGGCCATGGAGGCGTTTCAGAGACTTATTCAGACCTATCCTGAATCCGAATATTCACAGAGAGGAAAGAAGCAGCTCTTCGAGTGCCAGAAGCGCATGGCGGCATATGAATTTCAAGTTGCGCAATTTTATTTCCGATTAGAGGAGTACCCGTCAGCCAAGGACCGACTGGACCTGATCAACCGGAACTATCCCGAGGCTGCCAGGGAATTGGGCTACGAAGAGGAGATCGGCAGGATGCTGGTTCAATGTCGGGAAGAGATCGCCAAAGGGAAGAAGAAGCCCAGTATTTGGACTCGAATGGGATTTTAATGAAATCTCGACTGTATATTGGGTTATGCAGTTGAGATTCACTTGAAGCATGGAGCACTCCGACCCGCCTTTGGAATCGATGGCACCACGGACCAGGTAGAGAAACCAACAGCTACCAATCAGCGAGCCCGGCTTTACCGCCTGGCCCTGCACTATCTCGTTGAAATCCCATTATCTTTTTAAGAAATTGGAACGACGGCAGAATGCCGACTGGCCTCCGGCAAAACCGGCTCATTTGATGAGGGATCTCCCAACCACCGAATTTCAACAGGACTGAAGACAGAGAACGCATGTCGGAATTGGAAAAAGCAAACTATAGTAGACGGAGAAAAGAGAACATGGGTGAACCGAACCAAGACATCAACGACGTTCCCGAGAAATCGGCAGGAGATCGCGAAGGCAGGGAGCAGCGCAACGAGATGAATCTGGTGGAGCTCAAGAGCAAGAATATTCGGGAGCTCATGAGCATCGCCAGAGGCTTCAACATCGAGGGAGCCAGCTCCATGCGCAAGCAGGAGCTTATTTTTGCTCTCCTTCAGGCGCAGGCGCAGATGAGCGGCCTGATTTACGGGGAAGGGGTGCTGGAAATCCTGCCCGACGGCTTCGGCTTTTTGAGAAGCCAGAGCTACAACTATCTGCCCGGGCCGGATGATATTTACGTCTCACCTTCTCAGATCCGCCGATTCAACCTGCGCACGGGCGACAGTATCTCCGGACAAATCCGGCCCCCCAAGGACAACGAGCGCTATTTTGCTCTTCTGAAGGTGGAAGCCGTCAATTTTGAAGATCCCGATGTCGCAAGGGACAAGATCCTTTTTGACAACCTCACCCCCCTGTACCCGGACCGGAGAGTCAAACTGGAGAACCAGCCCGACAATCTGTCCACGCGGGTCATGGACCTGCTGACCCCCATCGGATTCGGGCAGCGCGGCCTCATCGTGGCTCAACCCCGCACGGGTAAAACCATGCTGCTCCAGAATATCGCCAACGCCATCACCATCAACCACCGCGACGCCTACCTCATCGTGCTGCTCATCGATGAGCGGCCGGAGGAAGTGACGGACATGCAGCGCAACGTGCGGGCTGAAGTCGTCAGCTCCACCTTCGACGAACCGCCTCAGCGCCATGTGCAGGTGGCCGAAATGGTCATCGAAAAGGCCAAGCGTCTGGTGGAGCACAAG
>DAIQOB010000281.1:0-4435 GCA_036788075.1 Syntrophobacteraceae bacterium | reverse complement strand
ATCCACAGAAAAAACTGGATGCCGGCTTAAAAACCGCCGGCATGACGAGCGGAGAAATGGACATGCTATTCTGTGGACGTGTACGAAGGATTGAAACCTCAACGAGTATGGATGCCCTGTCATCGTGAAAGAGGTTAGTGCATGAATGCCAGTGCCGTGGCCGACCCAACGGGATCGGGAGGGGGTGGAAGACTCAGTTTCACCCGATCCTCCCAGGATACGCTGCAAATCGCCTTCTCGGGAGGTTGGAGGATCACCGAATCCCTTCCCTCTCTGAGCGACGTGCAGCGCGAGCTGGAATCCGGCTCTCCCGTCCGTTCCATTTCCTTCGATACGACCGGTCTGACGGCATGGGACAGTGCCTATTTGACTTTTCTGCTGCAAATCATCGAGGAAAGCACCCAAAAACAAATCCAGGTGAGCCGGGACGGTCTGCCGGAAGGGGTTCGCAGGCTGCTCGACCTGGCGACGGCCGTCCCCGAACGGAAAGGGGCCGCCAAGCAGGAAAAGCGCACTCCCTTCATGGAGCGGCTCGGGACGGCTTCGGTAAATCTCTGGAATTCGAACCTGGAAGTCTTCGAATTCCTCGGTGAAACGACGGTCGCCTTTTTGAAGCTCCTGGTGGGGAGAGCACGCTTCAGGCCGAGAGACCTGTGGGTATCCATACAGGAATGCGGCCTGGAGGCCCTGCCAATTGTTTCGCTCATCAGCGCCCTGGTGGGTCTCATCTTCGCCTTTGTGGGCGCCATTCAGCTGAAAATGTTCGGGGCACAAATCTACGTGGCGAGCCTGGTGGGCATCGCCATGACCCGCATCATGGGCGCAGTGATGACGGGAATCATCATGGCCGGCCGCACGGGAGCGTCTTTCGCGGCACAGATCGGCACCATGCAGGCCAATGAGGAGATCGACGCCCTCAAGACCCTCGGGATTTCTCCCATGGAATTTCTGGTTCTCCCCAGGATGCTGTCCCTCATGCTCATGATGCCCCTCCTGGGGCTCTATTCGGACTTCATGGGGATCCTGGGGGGAATGCTCATCGGCGTCACGGTGCTGGATCTGAATCCCATGGATTACTACAACAAGACCGTCGAGGCAGTCACCTTGACCCACATCTGGGTAGGCCTTTTCCACAGTGCGGTCTTCGGGGTGATTGTCTCCCTGGCAGGATGTCTTCGCGGCATGCAGTGCGAACGGAGCGCGGCGGCAGTGGGAAATGCCACGACTTCGGCCGTCGTCACCAGCATCGTGAGTATCGTTGTGGCTACGAGCATCATCACCGTTGTCTGCCAGATTCTCGACATCTAGCAGCAGGAAAGAGAGCTGCCTCCCATGCAGGAAAAGAAACCCCATATCGTGGTGCGAGATCTGACGATGGCCTATGGAGACTTCGTTCTGCAGCAGGACCTCACCTTCACCATAAACCACGGTGATATTTTCATCATCATGGGTGGCAGCGGATGCGGGAAGAGCACGCTGCTGAAGCATCTTATCGGGCTGAAACGACCGGCCAAAGGTGAGGTTCTCTACGGAGACGTGAATTTCTGGACGGCCCCCCCCGAACAGCAGGAAGCCATCATCAAAGGGATCGGCGTGCTCTACCAGAGCGGCGCGCTCTGGAGCTCCATGACCCTTGCGGAGAACATCGCCCTGCCCCTGGAGCAGTACACGGAGCTCTCCAGCCTGCAAATCCGCGAGCTGGTTTCCCTCAAGCTTGCCCTGGTGGGCCTCAAAGGCTTTGAAGAGTATTACCCCTCCGAGATCAGCGGGGGTATGAAAAAGCGCGCCGGCCTCGCGCGGGCCATGGCCCTCGACCCGGAAATTCTCTTCTTCGATGAGCCTTCAGCAGGGCTGGACCCCATCAGTGCACGGCTCCTGGATGACCTCATCCTGCAGCTTCGAGATAGCCTCGGGGCAACCATCGTTATCGTCACCCACGAATTGCCAAGCATTTTCGCCATCGGCAACAATTCGGTGTTCATCGATGCAGACAGAAAGACGATGATCGCCTCGGGAGACCCCAAGGTGCTCCTGAAGGAATCTCAAGATCCGACGGTTATCAATTTTCTCACAAGAATGGAGGCGGGGCGTCGTGGACATGTTGATGCCGACAAAGACAATCGCAGGGGGGCTCCATGAGCAAGAAAGCTAATATGACACTCATCGGCTTCTTCGTTTTTGGAGCCATGGCCTTGCTCGCTATCGTACTGGTGGTTTTCGGGTCGGGAAAGTTCTTCAAGGACAAGCTCAATGTCCAAATGTATTTCGACGGCTCCGTCAAAGGCCTCAGTGAAGGCGCGGCCATCATGTTCAGAGGCGTGAGAGTCGGCTCTGTGACCAAGATCCAGATCCTGGCCCTCGATGAAACCCAGACCATGACCATTTCCGTGCTGGGCGAGCTCGACCCCGAGAACATTGTGAGGCCGGCAAGGAAGAAATACAGTGACCCTCACCAGGGGCTCCAGCACCTCCTGGACATGGGCTTGAAAGCCCAGCTCGAAATGCAAAGTTTTGTCACGGGACAGCTGATGATCGGCCTGGATTTTTACCCGGACAGGTCTGCCAATCTCATAGGGGCTTATCCCGATTATACTGAAATCCCCACGATACCGACTCCTCTCGAACAGCTTCAGAAAACCCTGGCAGACATCCCCATCAAAGAGATGGCCCAGAAGCTGGACCAGATCATCGACGGCATGCAGAAAATTGTGAATTCCCCGGAAACCCAAAAGCTGCAGGTGGAGCTGAATACTACTCTCGCCAGCTTCCGCGCCGTTCTGAAGAACGTGAACGACGAGATCAAGCCCATGGCCGCCGAATTGAAGAAAACCGCAGAATCCGCCAGGAACACCTTCAAGAGCGTGGATACCGGGATTCAATCGGCGCGTCCGGCCCTCCTGCAGGCGGAAAAAACCCTGAAGCTGCAGGACGGTGTGCCGGGCGAGATCGCCAGGGAAATGAAGGAAACCCTTGCAAAAACGAAAGCCGTCCTTTCCGAGCTGCAGCAGACGGCTTCAAAGGATTCGGTCTTTGGAATTACCCTGCAGGAAACACTGAGGGAAATTGCATCCACATCCCGTTCTCTGCGCGAACTGGTCAGTTATCTCGAGCGTCACCCGGAAGCCCTTTTGAGAGGGAAAAGACAGCCTGAAGGAGTTGAGGAATGATGAGACGCCCCTGGACAACGGATTGCTGCGGGACATTGCTGCTGGGAGCCCTGCTGTGCGGAATTCTGGCGGGCTGTTCAACCAGTCCCCCCCCGCGATTGTACACTCTGTCCCCCATGGAAAGGATGACGTCAGGGCAGGAAGGCGCGAGCCCTTCCATTTTTCCGAGCGGGGAAATCACCCTGGGCATTGGTCCGGTGAGCATTCCGGAATATCTGGACCGGAGACAGGTTGTCTCGCGTTCGACAGAGAATCGGATCGACATCTCGGAATTCGACCTCTGGGGGGGAACCCTGCGGGATGAGATCACCCGCGTCCTGACGGAAAACATCGGAAGCATATTCCCGTCCGCAAAGGTGTACGGCTTCCCCTGGCTGACGGGGGGACGCCTGGACTATCGGATTCCCGTCAATATTCTGCAATTTGACGGCAGCTTCGCGGGCCAGGTGATCCTCCGGGCACAGTGGACCCTGCAAAGCGGCGACGGCAAACGACTGCTCCTGGCCGGAAACTCTCATATCGTCGAACCGCTGCACGGAGCGGGGTATAGTGCCCTTGTAACCGCTCACAACAGGGCTTTGGCCCGCTTGAGTCAGGAGATCGTCTCGGGCGTTGCTTCTCTGCCCTCTGCCACGGACCCTTGAACGGGAGGAACCCCGTGTATCATGATCCCACCATTCCAGGTGGTTCATCGATCCATGGGATAGATCACAAAAGGCACCCAAACAGACTTTGAAAATTTTAAATCATCAGACAGCAATCTTCATCATTATCCTGATCCTTTGCAACACTCTCCACGCACACGCTGCTGTTGTGAAGGGTGTCGTCCTGGCCGATGAGCTTGGCGGCCCCAGGATAGCAGGCGTCGAAATCACGACAGCCGGGGGAGATCCTCATACCGTCACAAATGCCAAGGGATTGTTTACACTTCAGCTTGCGGACAGGCCCGGGGGGGAGACGGTGAAGTTGAATGCCCGCCTGGAAGGCCGGCAGGTTGTCAATGACTTCCAGCTGGAGCACTCCACCGGCGAAAGACCTGAAGGCGGACAGCTGACGCTTCTCCTGTGCAGAGAAGGCAACCGCGAGGAGATGCTTCGCCGGATGATCCTGGTCATGGCCGTGAAAGCGGTGGAGGACCATTACCGGCAGCGTCTGAAGGAAATAGAGAAGCAGAAGGGAAAGGCGTCTGAAGGGACATCCGGGCTCAGCAAAAACCTCGAACATGCCGAGGCTTCCCTGGAAAATATTCCGCCGGCATTGGCCCGGAT
>DAIQOB010000280.1:0-4441 GCA_036788075.1 Syntrophobacteraceae bacterium | reverse complement strand
CGCATGCTGGAATGATGCGGTATTGCGGCATTGTCGGGACTCGACAATTTCACATGAGAGCTGAACGATTCTTGCCTATAAAATACCGGAAAAATGTGCTCTTTTCAAAGCCCATGTGCACACTGGGCGGTGGAAGATTGGAATGCGAACCTTGAAAGTGATATTTTTCAGCCGAAAGTTTTTGCCTGGAAAAGTTGCGCCAAGGAAGAGCCTCTTCATTGCCCAATTGCCGGTTGAAAATGATATGGATATGGGCTAATGGACTTTGGAAGCAAATGAAAACCAAGAGCTCGAGGAAAAGCATGCCCCACGAGAATCCACTGGAAGAAAAGAAAGACGGACCGGATCAAGGCGCTCAGACCGCCTCAGAATGCGAAGATGCATCGCCGGCCGCTTCAGCCGGCAGGAAGCGCTACGACATCGATATCTTCAGGGACTGGTGCAAGTCCTGCGGCATATGCGCAGCATTTTGTCCACGGGACTGCATTGAACTGGACCAGGACGGATCGCCTTTTGTAAAGGATGGGGATCGCTGCACGGGCTGCGGCTGGTGCGAGCTGCACTGCCCCGATTTCGCCATCAGTGTTCGGGCTCGGAAAGCGGGCAAACCGTCAGAGCAGGAAGACTGAAGCCAATCCCTTTTCCGTGGCGACGGGTGAAGTCGATGGAGTTGTTCTCAGATCCGAGAAGCTAAAGTAAGGAGACGAAGAGTTTCATGGCAACAAGAAATGCCGGGCGCCAGGTCCTTCTCCAAGGAAACGAAGCCATCGTAGAAGGTGCGCTCGCCGCAGGATGCCGATTTTTTGCCGGCTATCCCATAACGCCGGCGACGGAGATCAGTGAAGCCATGTCTTACAGGCTTCCGGGGGTGGACGGCACCTTCATCCAGATGGAGGATGAAATCGCCAGCATGGGAGCTGTGATCGGAGCGTCTCTTGCGGGCGTAAAAGCCATGACGGCCACCAGTGGACCGGGGTTTTCCCTCATGCAGGAAAACCTGGGGTACGCCTGTGTGGCGGAAGTGCCCTGCGTCATTGTGGATGTGATGCGAGGAGGCCCCAGCACGGGGATTCCCACTCATGTGAGCCAGGGCGATGTCATGCAGGCCAGGTGGGGCACTCATGGAGACCACCCCATCATTGTCCTGGCGGTGTCAACCACTCAGGATTGCTTCAGCATCACCGTCAAGGCCTTCAACCTCTCGGAAAAATACAGAACCCCCGTCATCATTCTAGCGGACGAGGTCGTCGCCCACACGCGAGAGAAGATCAGGCTTCCGCATCCAGGCGAAATAGAGGTGCTGGACCGCATCCGCCCCAACATGCCCCCCGACTGGTACATCCCTTATGAAAACAACAGCCGGGGAGTTCCTCCCATGAGCAGCTTCGGAGAGGGATACCGCTATCATGTCACGGGACTCATCCACGATGTGCGCGGTTTCCCCACGGAGCGCCCCGATGAGATCGTCCCCTTCATGAACAGGATCTTCAGGAAGATCAATCAGCATTTTGCCGACATTCAAATGGTTCATGAAGAATCGACCGAAGATGCAGAGGTCCTCGTGGTAGCCTATGGCTCCGTGTCCCGATCGGCCCGTCGGGCTGTGCGCGAAGCCCGGCAGAGAGGAGTCAAGGCCGGACTGGCACAGCTCATTACCCTATGGCCTTTTCCGCGGCAAATGATGGAGCCCCTCCTCCGAAAGGTACGGGCAGTCCTGGTTCCAGAGCTCAACATGGGGCAGATGTCGCGGGAAATCAAACGCATCAACCAGGGGATGACGAGGATCGAGACTTTGAACAGGATCGACGGGACCCTCATTACCCCCTCGGAAATTTTCGCGCGTCTGGTGAAGCTCTAGTGCTCTGTCAGATTTGTTTCGCTGATTACACCTCCCTTTGATTCTCCCTTTGCTCAAGGGGGGATTGCGGGGGTGCTGGACCCTGCTTCGCTATTTTGACAGACCTCTAGAACGGGAGGAGCAGTGATGGCGGAAGACACCAAACTGGTTTACAAATATCTCCGGCATGACAAGAAATTTCCTCATGTCTGGTGCCCAGGCTGCGGCAACGGGATTCTCCTGGGAGCCCTCATCCGCGCCATCGACCGGACAGGACTGGAAAAAGACGAGATTGCCCTCGTATCGGGCATCGGCTGCTCGGGCAGGCTTTCCGTCTATGTGGATTTCAACACGGTGCACGCCACCCACGGGCGGGCGCTTACTTTCGCCACGGGCATCAAGCTGGCCAAGCCCAAGCTCCATGTCATTGTCATCATGGGAGACGGGGACGCCACCTCCATCGGTGGAAACCATTTCATCCACGCTGCCCGGCGCAACCTGAACCTCACCGCCATCGTCGTCAACAACAACATCTATGGCATGACGGGGGGACAGTATTCGCCGACAACCCCTTACGGAGCTTTATCGACCACATCCCTCTACGGCAACATCGAACAGGCCTTCTCCATTGCCGAACTGGCCGGTATGGCGGGGGCGAGCATGGTGGCCCGGGGTACGGTCTATCATGCGAGCCTCCTGGATGAGCTCATCGAAAAGGCCATGGTGAAGCGGGGCTTTTCCGTCGTGGAAGTCATCAGCCACTGCCACACGCAGTATGGCCGCAAGAACAAACTGGGAGGCGCGGTGGAGATGCTGCGCTGGCAAAAGGATTCCGCAGTGCGTGTGGAAAAGGCCCGCTCCCTCAGTCAGGAGGAGATGCAGGGGAAGTTTACCATCGGCGTGCTCGTGGATCGTGATCTTCCTGTTTACACTCAGGAATACAGAAAAGTCAGAGAAGCGGCCAAGAAAATGTTGGCCCGACCCTCCTGATGGGTGCTCCATCGGAGGGATTTTCCCACCGCTGCGGTCCAGGCGGAGAGGAGAGGATTTTGTCCCATGACACGTTATGAAGTGCGGCTGAGCGGCTCCGGAGGGCAAGGTCTGATCGTCGCAGGAATCATCCTGGCAGAGGCTGCAGGGGTCTACGACGGCAAATACGTATGCCAGACCCAGAGCTATGGCCCAGAAGCCCGCGGCGGCTCCAGCAAGGCGGAAGTCGTCATCAGCGACGAGGAAATCGACTATCCCAAGGCCATCAAACCGGACGTGCTTCTCGCCATGAACCAGAAGTCCTGCGACGCATACATTTTTGATCTCAAGCCGGACGGAATCCTCATCGTAGATTCCACCTACGTCAAGCAGGTGCCTTCCACGCGAGCCCTCGCCATTCCCTTCACGCAAATGGCAAGAGACGTCGTGGGGAAGGAAATGATGGCCAATATCATAGCCCTCGGGGCTTTGGCAACCCTCACAGGCGTAGCTTCCCTGACCAGCCTGGAAGCCGCCGTGCTGGCCCGCGTCCCCGCGGGTACGGAAGAACTCAACAAAAAGGCGCTCGAGGTCGGCATTGAAGCCGCCAAGAGCCTTTCCAAAGAAAACGCTGGCAAAGAAGAGTCCTATGAGAATTCTTTTAACGAATGACGACGGTATTTATGCCAAAGGCATTGAAGCCCTGTATCTCTCTCTGGCCAGGGATCATGAGGTCACGGTGGTTGCGCCGGAAACCGAGCAGAGTGCGGTGGGGCATGCCATCACCTGGCTCCATCCCCTTCGCGTGGGGTCGGTCTACCGCAATGGAGGCTTTTTCGGTTACGCCCTGGACGGGACCCCGGCAGACTGCGTCAAAATCGCCGTCACGGAACTCATGAAGCCTCCGCCGGAGCTCGTGGTCTCGGGCATCAACCTGGGGGCCAATGTGGGGGTCAATGTCATTTATTCAGGCACCGTCTCAGCGGCCACCGAAGGTGCAGTGCTGGGAATTCCTTCCGTAGCCGTTTCCATCGATTCCTTCACCACGAGGGATTTCAGTGCCGCCACACATTTCATACCACACCTGGTGCGGAGGATTGAGGAGGAGGGGCTTCCCGTAGGAGTTTCCCTCAACGTCAATGTCCCCGACGTTCCGGCAGAGAGGGTGAAAGGCGTGAAAGTCACTCACCAGGGCATCAGACAATGCGTGGAAAGCTACGATCAACGGATGGACCCGCGCAATCATGTCTACTACTGGCTGAAAAATTCTGCGGTGAAGGAAGATCCGCACCCCTCGGCCGATTCCAACGCCATCGCGGAGCACTACATTTCCGTAACGCCCATTCATTTCGATCTGACGCACTATCCTTTCCTCGAGAAAGTCAAGGCGTGGGATTTATAAGTGAAAAACTTTCTCCTCGGATATTTGGCAGGAAGGGATTCCTTCATTGAACGGTGAGCAAAAAAAATGCCGGTTCCACCCGGAACGGCCAGCCAGAATTTTCTGCACCAAATTCGAACATGGTTACTGCGAGGAATGCATGGAAGCGGGCATCGCCTGCAGTGACCCCAAGTTGTATTGCCGGCATCGCACCAGCTGCGTCATTTGGGAGCTGCAGCGCGGGAGAGCAAAGA
>DAIQOB010000279.1:0-4442 GCA_036788075.1 Syntrophobacteraceae bacterium | reverse complement strand
GCTTGTCGCGCGTTATCGTCCTCCGTGCCCCATCATCACCCTGACGGATCGCGTAGAAACCCAGAGGCAACTCTGTCTTTCCTGGGGAGTGATTCCCACACTGGCAGAATCCTTTAGCGATACGGACCAGATGTTCGCTGCGGCACGGAACTGGACTTTGAAGGGGAGAATCGCCGAACCGGGCGACCGTTTGATCATTACGGCCGGTGTGCCGGTAGGAGTTTCAGGAACCACCAATTTGCTGAAGGTGATGGAGCTATCGAGGGAAGAGTCATAGGGGAAAAGCACAGGAGGGTTCAGCGGGTTGAAGCGCTCAAAAGGCGTCAACCCACCTTTAGATTTTGTGCAGCCTCGAGAGGAAGAGGCTTATTTGGTCTCGGCAACCTTGCTGAGCACATCAAGGTTCTTTTGAATGGATTTTTGAAGTGCCTTGAGGTTGACCTTGTTGGAACGATGTTTTTTGGCACGAATGCTTTCAGTCTTCTGAGTCTTTGAAGCCATGTTGTTCTCTCCTTCTTATGCTGCAGTCCATGTTTCCTCTTGAGCACTAGGCCTATATCAGTTTCATCCCGTCATGTCACGCAAAACTTTTTGAATGCAGGGATTTGCCGACTCGGTTCCATCGATGACGCTGGATGGTGCTCACCCATTTTCGAAGCTTTGGAAGACGGTCTCCCTCACCCCCTCGCAGGCAATACTCGAGCTGTTCCCAAGCCCGCGTAATATAGCGCAGGAACTGTGCCTTGCCCTTCACACATCCCAGAAAGCCATAGGCACCCAGGACCTGCAGGTTTCTGCACAGGCGCACAGCCCTGAAGGAATCCATGAAGTGCCCCGCGGACAGGGGAAGAAAGGTCCGGGCGGCTGTCCAATAAACCCCCGCCAACTGTTCCTGCAACCGGTAAGGCAGCTCCACATAAGGGTCCAAGAGAAGGGACGCCAGGTCATAGGCCGGGGGGCCAAAACGCACCCCCTGAAAATCCAGAAGCCCCAACTTCCCACTCTTTATCATGATATTGCGGCTCTGGAAATCCCGATGCATGACAGAGGCCTGTGTGGAGACTCCCGCAGCTGCGGCAAGCGTTTCGAAATCGTCGCGCAGATCCTCCACACCGACATCCAGCTCGAGATAAGTATTCAGAAAGGCTTTCCGAAAATATTCCAATTCCCTCTCATAGACGAATACAGGCGAATAAATGCTGCCGTCAAAGCAGAAATCCGCATGGAAGCCACGGGGAGCCCGTTGATGAAACGTCACCAGGAGCTTCAACACGAGGCGATAAAGCTTCCAACGATTCGTTCGCCTTCGGACGGCATGCCACTGCAGATGGAAATCCCCAAAATCTTCCAGCAGAAAAAAACCCTCCCGCAGATCGGCCCAATGAATCTGTGGAACGGGGATGTCCCGGCGCAGGAGATGCTTTCCAATGAGGTAGTAGGAATCATTTTCTTCAAGTCCATGGAGTTTTTTCCGGGGGGAGACAAGCCCGATATAGTGGGAACCTTCCTGGCGGATGCGGAAGAAGCTGCGATCCGACCCATCTCCCTGAAGCATTGTCACGCTCGCCCGCGCATCCAGGAGGTTTGTTTCCGCGGCAACACGCTGCATGAAGGTGGAAAGCATTGATTCCAGGGATTGAGAATTCTTCATGCGGAATCTCCAACGAGGGTTTCATGTGCATGGGCCCCGCTCACTGTCACCCCATCCGCCACGATACAATGGCGAAGGGCGCTGTTGGGCTCTACTTCAACGCCATCCCACAGGATGACATCCTCCATCTCCACGTTGGCACCGATTCTACAGCCGCGCCCCACAGCGACGCACCCCTTGAGACGAACATCCGGCGCAAGGTGACTCTCGGGATGGACCCACACGCCCTCTCCCGTGACGAAAGGGTGGAGGAAACCGTGCGGCAACCGGGCCAGTTCACAATTCAAGTCGGTGTAACTCTGCAACGTGCCCATTTCACGCCAGAACAGGTCCGGGTGATATTCTGCCAGAGGAGGGGTCCCATCTGCGATGAGCTTCCGGTAAACCGTGAGGATCTCTTCAGGCACTCCCCTGGCCAGGTGCTCCAGAATATCCGGCTGGATAAAGTGAATTCCTGTAAAGGCCCGGAGGGCCACCTCCGGCCTCTGCCCTGCCAGAGCCAGGGCTTCCCTGCCGAAAGCCAGGACCTCTCCCTCCCCGCTCACCGCCACGTTGTTGAAGGCTGGATGGTCGTGCATGAGCAGCGTTGCAGGAGATCCAGAGCGCATATGTCGATGAAAGAGCTCTCTCAGTGGGACTTTACAAACCGTATCCCCATTGATAACCGCAAAGGGCTCCCCTTGAAAAAAGTCGAGCACATTCCTGAGCCCGCCTCCTGTCCCCAGCAGTAGAGGCTCTGAACGGATTTCCACAGGGATGGGCCAGGCTCTATCCTCGGCGGTGGCCAGAAGTTTTTCCTTCAAATGAAAGGCATTCACCACCGCAGAGTCAAAGCCGGCTTCGTACAACTGCCATACCCAGTAATCGAGCATGGTCGTTCCCATTACAGGAACAAGAACCTTCGGGCGCACATACGTCAGGGGCCGCAAACGCGTTCCCAGGCCTGCCGAAAGAATGATTGCTCGCATGGAAACCTTCTCTTGGTATGCAGCATCCATTGAAGGATTGGAGAGATCAATGGACACGATTACAAGTCGATGAAAGTCTTCACTCCGTCGGACATGGAGATTCCCCCTCGAGGAGAGACTCCAAAACCTGCCTGGCCAGGTGCGACTTTCGCTGCGATGGACTTGAAACGCAGCAGATCTTGGGACAGAGGCCACAAGGAAACCCTTCTCAGGAAAGTTCTTCCCGCGAGACAGCTACCCCATTTGATTCTGTTTGTAAAGAGCCGGTCCACATACAGGAAATGTACGGAATTCAACAGGTGGGCTGATGCAGCGATACGCTTCAAGGACTGGCCAACCGTGCAAAATAAAAATTTTTCACTCACTTTACCAAAGAAAGCTGATAATTATTCACTTCCAGGAGGAAATCACTTTTGTTTTTTGTGACGCTCATGATAGATAAATAAAACTATCAAAAGGAAGCCTGGGGCCCTGTCAAACTGTTTCAGTTAAGAAAAATCAAACGGATGTCATGCCCATGCGGCTCATGCAATGAGAAATCCTGGGAGGGAGATGAGGTGTTCGGCACAGTCATCGGCAAAAGGGGCATAGAGGAAAACCATTCCGTTTTACAAGGTGATCTCGCCAATCTCCGTGTAATCGTGGTGGATGACAACCCCACCAATCGCAACATTTTGAAACTGCAGCTCGAGCAGTGGGGTGTCCGGAGTGATTGTGCGGAAAACGGAACGGATGCACTGCAGCTTTTACGCTCGGCATGCACGCGCGGAGAGCCATACGACCTGGCCATTTTGGATCGCATGATGCCCGGCATGGATGGGCTGCAGCTGGCGTCGGCTATCAAGGCGGATCCGAGCATTGCCAGGACCCGTCTGGTGATGTTTTCAGGGTATTATGAACAGGACGAAAAGATCACGTCTTCCGGAATAGCCGCATACCTCGTCAAACCTGTCCTGCAGGCGACCTTGAGACAGTGCATTGCACAAGTCATGGGTGTTACGCCTTCGGGGAATCCGCCGCAATCCTGAATGCATTGCCAGAAAAGGAAGTAAGCCCGCCATTTATCGCGCCATACCCTCCTGGGATATGGCGCGATAAATGGCGGGAACATGGCGCCATTAAATGTATTTTGGCGCGATTATGACTGAATAAAAGAGAGGACTTCTGGGAATGGTTAAAATAAAATCAACCATTACGGTATATTAGAATTAAAACACCATCTGGCATCCCTATTGCAATTCTCCAAACATGAAGTTTGACTAAAAACTCTTTCCTCCTCTTAAAGCCGATCGGTATGCCCCACCGATTGGCTTTTTTTTTACAAAATAGCATCGCCGGAGACTTCCGTTTTCCCACACAATTGTTCATGCGAAGCCCCGTTGTGCACGCATGATCGACCCTGTGTCACCCCACTTGGTTTTCCATCGTTGTCGTGCTGTCCGCTCGACCGAAGTATAGGCTGGGCAGAAAGAAATGGACGGCAGTTTTTTCAATGGTTTGCTACAGTTTTTTCAGAGCAGCTTCAAAAGGGTTATTGAATCCGCTTTGAGCCGTCCTGGGCGCTTTTTTTGCGGCCTTGTCCGTCCTGCGGGCCTGCTCGGCAGGAGCCTTAGTCTTTTTCCCTCCCGGCTCGGAACCCTGGACTCCTGGCCGGCTCTTCATGGAAAGGGCGATACGCTTTCGTTCCAGATCCACCTCCAGAACTGTCACCATGACCTGCTGGTGGACCCGCACGACCCGACCCGGCTCCTTGACAAACTGGTCCGAAAGCTCGCTAACATGGACCATTCCATCCCGATGGACCCCAATGTCCACGAAGGCCC
>DAIQOB010000278.1:0-4449 GCA_036788075.1 Syntrophobacteraceae bacterium | reverse complement strand
TGCCTCCCCGAGGAATGTTCGGAGCAGGTGCTGGCGTATCTCCTCGCCAAAGGGTTCGTGAAGCCCAAGTGCTGACGGACGGGCCGTCTATTCCTTTTCTCCCCGGGGTCTGCCCGTCCCTTTACACTCGGGGCAGACAGCGTTGGCAAAATCGACACAACAGTTGCCGGGGCCTATGACGGGCTCGTGGCCACACACCAGACCGGTGCCGTTGCACCGTTGGCACCTTTGCCGGGGCTGCCCGCACTCCTCTTTTTTCAAAGCGTCGGCTTCTGTCTTCCCCGAATCCTGCATGGCATCTCCTGCAGTTCAATATGTCTTCGCACCGGATAAAAGGAGGGGCCTCCCGGCGTATTTATCAGCCATGGAACGACCCTCCCCGTTCTCAGCGAATCCCGTCAATGCTGCCTGGGCCATTCCTCGTTTTCAAGCTCCTGAGCCAGGCAGCAGAAACGGTCCCATTCCACTTCCTTGAAGGTGACAGGACATCGCAGTCGCATTTTGCGGTCCGTCACCCCGATCACTTCCCAGTCCCCACCCCGGGGTCCTCCCTCGATCCGAATCTTCTGCCCCACTTCCAGGGGGAACAGGTTGAACACGACGACTCTGTGCGTAGCCATTTTTTCCTCCACGACATGATGCCTTCCAAGCGAATCAATCCCAAGGAAATCCTCTATCGAACAGCCTTGATGAACTGACTCCGAATCAACTCGAAATGATTGCAATGGGTCCGAATCTTCCACCACACATGGCCGGTCTGCTGGATCTTCCAGCCGGGAACGAGCCGGCCGCCCTCTCCTTTCAAGAGTGCCATGACGTTGTCCATGCCTCTTCCCGGATAGGGACCGGTCTCCTTGCCTCCCAGCCAGTCCTCTTCCTTCGCTGCGTCACTGGACCAGGAAAAGGGATCTGAAAAGAGGAATTGGGCGCCTTCCGCCATCGCGACCCGGTTCATCTCAGCTAAATGCTTTAGGGGTACAGGTACTTTATCCACCAGGTTCAGCCCAGCCAGGGCTGTAAAACTCCGGGACCGAAAAGGCAGTGCCAGAGCATTTCCCACGATGAACTCTACCCTCTCCATCTTCCAGGCTTCAGGGAGCCGCAAGGCGGCTTCACGCGTCAACAGTCCTTCCTCCACCAGGCGAAAGCAGTATTCTCTGTGCAACATGAGCTCGCGAGCCGTTCGGATGAATGTCGAGGAATTGTCCAGGCCGATGACAAAGTCACTCTTCAGAGTCATTTCGAAAGCAAAACGCCCGACAGCCCCGCCCATGTCGAGGCACATTCCCGACGTCCCTTCCATCAGTCCCGCCCACCGGACATAGGCATCCGAAGCCTCCGCATCCCCGAGAAGGTCCCCAAAATGACTCCAGAGATACGAAGAGAGGACGAGAGGGTTTTCATAGCGGGAAGAGGATCTCTCCTCTCTCACCGATACCGGGTCGAGAAACGCGACTCCATCTCGTATGGGATATGCCCCGCCACACTGCCGGCAGACCAGAAGCCCCTGGACAATCTCTTCCCCGAACTCTTCCTCGATGTGCTCTGTCAGCGGACATTCGTTGGGCAGACAGGAGGGACAGATCAGGACCGGGAGCAGTCTTTTCTTCATTCCATGCTCCTCGCAGGCATCACGATAAACATAGGGGATGACATCCAATTGAGGTGAAAGCGGCAATGATCAGGGAGTTGTTATTCAGTCGCTTCCGCGTAGCACCTGTCCATAACAGTGTCAAGAGTCTTTTCGGGGAGATTTCCGGAGGACAGGTAGAGGTCATGACTTCTTCCTTCCTTTAAAGGGAAAGAAACCCTGCTTCTAAACCGTCCCCGGTATCCCGTTGCCGGAAGTGGACAGAATAAAGTTGCGCTTGAAGCATCCAGGCCTATAATCGAAAGGAATCAGAGGGAAAAGACAACCAACCCGCAGCCCCTGAGTGCAATGGCGTTGCAGAAGCCGGCAACGTTGAAGCACCCCCTGTATCTTTTCACTTGCCATAGGAGGCAATCCATGCGCAAACGCATCATCTCCTCGGAGCCGCAAGGCGTCCGTGCCCTTGATGAAAGCTGGCTGGACCTGGTAAGCCTGCCCCAAGCTCACATCCGAAGACGCTTCACACCCGGTAGAATCGGCGTTGAAGCCCAGCCCCGGACCCGGCTGGCAAGCCTCGGAGCCGGGACGGCAAACAGTCCGCATCTTGTTCGATCACCCGCTGCACCTCCACCGCATTCATCTGGTGTTTCACGAAGAGAAGGAGCAGCGGACACAGGAGCTTCTGCTGCGGTGGTCCAACGACAACGAGCTGCTTGAATGAAGACGCGATTCTTTCGGGGTCATCGTACCCCTTCCCTGCTCCTCGCATTCCTCCTGACCCTGGCGGTGATGCTTCCCCTGTCCGGCCTTGCCGGCGTATTGCCCTCAGCATCCCAGAAAAACCTGCGGGTGAAAATCCTGGCTTTCAACGACTTTCACGGACAGTTGTCCCCCAGGATCTTCAACGGGCGCCCCATCGGCGGCGCTGCAGTACTCGCGGCCTACCTGAAGAAGGCTCAGACCGGCATGAAAGAACGCACCCTTATCGTAAGCGCCGGCGATCTCGTGGGCGCCTCTCCGGCCAACTCGGCACTTCTTCAGGATGAACCGTCTGTCATGTTCCTGAACTCCCTGGCCAATCGCCATTGCTCCAACCGCATGAGCGAACGGTGCAACCTGGTGGCCACGGTCGGCAACCACGAATTTGACGAAGGCCTTGCGGAGCTTCAGCGGATGCTGGATGGCGGCAATCATGTCGACGGTCCCTTTCTCGAGTTTCCCTACACCGGAGCCCACTATCCCTGCCTGGCCGCCAACGTCATTGACGTCACTACCAACGAGACGTTCCTCCATCCTTACATTGTCAAAAAGGTCGGAAAGGCCCGCATCGCTTTTATCGGGGCGGTCGTGAAGGAGGCTCCGAGCATGGTTTCCCCCTCCGGAGTCGAGAGCCTGCGCTTCATCGATGAAGCGGACGCCATCAACCGTTGCGTTCGCGACATCAAGAGAAAGGGCATCAAGGCCATTGTGGCCGTGATCCACCAGGGTGGAGATGCAGTCAACGGCATTGTCGGACGGTTGGATGGGGAGATCGACGTGGTGATTTCCGGGCATACCCACCAGTTGACCAACACCACCGTGAACAACGCCGCCGGCAAGCCGGTCCTCGTGACCCAGGCTTACTCCGCCGGTGTTGCTTACGCAGACATCGACCTGGAGATCGACTCGCGCAGTATGGACATTGTCAAAAAAACAGCAACCGTGTCCATGACCTGGGGGGATACCGGCGCAGGCCTCCAACCGGACCGAGAGGCTGCAGCACTGGTGGCAGCCGCCGATGCCGCCGTCCAGGACAAGGTGAATGCCGTCATCGGCACGGCGGCGAGTGACATTGTCCGCCTCCAGAGTCCCGCAGGGGAATCGCCTCTGGGGAACCTCATCGCAGACGCTCTGCGGCGCTACGGCGGGACGGATTTTGCCTTCATGAATCCGGGTGGAATACGCGCTAACATTTCAGCGGGAGCGGTCAGCTGGGGCACGCTGTTTTCCGTACAGCCCTTCGGCAACCGTCTGGTCAAGATAACCCTGACGGGCCGGCAAATCTATGATCTTCTCGCGCAGCAGTGGGAGAACCCATCGTCCCCCAGGATGTTGCAAATTTCCGGGCTTTCCTACCGTTGGACCGACAATGGCCCCGGAGTACCCGGAACGGTTTCGACAGTCATGAAAAACGGTATTCCCATCGACAGGGAAGCGACCTATACGGTGACGGTCAACAGCTTTCTCGCCGAGGGCGGTGACGATTTCACGGTCTTCAGAGAAGGCTTCGGCACGGTGATGGAGGCAGAAGACATCGATGTCCTGGTCTCCCACATCAAGAATCTGCCACAGCCTTTCACCGCGGCCATTGAAAACCGTATTGGACGGACTGAAACGAAAATTCCACAACATCGCGGCACAGTTCGTCCATGACCGCGCCCCGGATGCGCCATATATGCCCAACCCCTGTCAACATTGAGGCCGTTATTTTTATGAGGAGCTTTCCATGCTACGGATGTCTCTCGGTCTGAAAGAAGCGTTGAGCCTGACCCTGGAGGAGATAAAACCTCTCGCTGCCGAAGAGGTTGCCCTCGTGGAGAGCATCGACCGCGTGGCGGCTTCGGACCTCTATGCCCTCGTGGATTCACCTTCCATGGATTCCTCTCGAAAAGACGGCTACGCCGTGCTGTCGCACGAAGTGGCGCAGGCAACGGCTGAAAAGCCGGTCCGCCTGCGGCTCCTGGGCTCCTTGGCGGCAGGGGAGCAAAAGGATATTTCACTCAAACCGGGAACAGCGATCAAGGTACTGACAGGGTCCCGCATCCCGACGGGTGCTGATGCCGTCGTCGCCGAGGAATACGTGAAAGCTGCCGACTCGG
>DAIQOB010000277.1:0-4455 GCA_036788075.1 Syntrophobacteraceae bacterium | reverse complement strand
CCCGTGCCTCCCTGGAAGACCACCAGGTCATGGAACTGGCCGATATGGCGCTGAAGTTGGAAGAGTACTATGGCGGTCCTCAGGACATCGAATGGGCCGTTGATCCGAACGGTGACATTTTCGTTCTCCAGTGCCGCCCTCTCATCCAGTCCGAAGGGACGGACAAGCGCTTTCAGACTGTGGACAGGCCGGTCGTGGACGGGAAGGTCCTGTTGGAAGGTGGAGCGACAGCGAGCCCTGGTGTGGCCTCTGGTCCGGTATTTGTCGTGACGCGAAACAGTGACACGCTCCAATTCCCGAGGGGGGCGGTTTTGGTGACGCCTCAGGCGTTGCCCCGGGCGGCGGCGCTCCTCAACCGCGCCGTGGCCGTCATCACGGAGCAGGGGAGCGTGGCCGGGCATCTGGCCAACGTGGCGCGTGAATTCGGTGTTCCGGCTATTTTCGGTATTCCTCATGTCACGGAGCGCCTCAAGAGGGGAGATATCGTCACCGTCGACGCCGACGGGCTCAAGGTATACGAGGACCGGGTGGAATCTCTCCTGACCAAGGCTCCGCCGAAGAAGAACCTCATGGAAGGTAGCCAGGTCTACGATATCCTCCAGGAAGTCATGACCTGGATCAATCCCCTGCACCTTTTGGATCCCGATTCCCTGGACTTCAACGCGAAGAACTGCCGCACCTATCATGACATCACGCGATTCTCCCATGAGAAGTCCGTGAAGGAAATGTTCAACTTCGGCAACGAGCACCATTTCTCGGAGCGTGCCAGCAAACAGCTTGTGTGCGATGTGCCCATGCTCTGGTGGGTGATCAACCTGGATGACGGTTTCAAGGAAGACGTGGAAGGCAAATTCGTTCAACTTGACAATATCATGAGCATTCCCATGCTGGCCCTGTGGGAGGGAATCATCGCCGTGCCGTGGGAAGGTCCCCCCCCCGTGGACGCCAAAGGCTTCATGTCCGTGCTGCTGGAAGCCACTGCCAATCCGGCCCTGGATCCTTCCATGCCCTCTCCCTATGCCAACCGGAATTATTTCATGGTTTCCAAGAACTTTTGCAGCCTGAGCTCGCGCTTTGGCTTCCATTTTTCCACCATTGAAACCCTGGTGGGAGATCGTCCCAACGAAAATTACATCAGCTTTCAGCTGAAAGGGGGAGCGGCAGACTTTCAGCGCAGGCTGCGGCGGGCATCCTTTGTCGGAAGTATTCTCGAGGAATTCGGGTTCAGAGCTGAAATCAAGGAAGACGGCGTTTTCTCCCGCCTGGAGGGGTACGATCAGGAATACATGAAGGAGAAATTGAAGATCGTCGGGTATCTCATCATGCATACACGCCAGCTCGACATGATCATGTCCAACGATGCTTCCTACCATCACCACAGGGCCAAGCTTATGAACGACATTCAGACGGTGGTCATCGGCTCCCCTCCAGAGCCCAGCAGCGGTGTCCATGCGGAATGACTCTTTCGATAAGTCAACAGCTGAAGGCGCACCCCTGGACGCTTGCTTTCCACAGGATGCCGGCTCATTCGGAAAAACCGATTCCTGGTCCGGATGCCCGGAGTGCATCCCAGCTGTGAATTCCCTTCCAGCATCCCGCAGGCTGTGAATGATCGGGATGGAGAGCGCCCCGCGCTCCCATTCCCGTGAATCCTTCTGCTGCGGACCTACCCGAAAGCAGTTCCGAACCCATGCCCTAGACCTCGCACGATGCAGATCAAGCAGATCAAATGGAGTGGATCATGAGCATTCACAATCTCGACAAGATTTTTCGACCTGAAGCGGTAGCAGTGGTTGGAGCGACTCCGAGAGTTGCAGCAGTGGGTTATGCTGTTTTACACAATCTGCTGAATGGGGGATTCGAAGGGAAAATCTATCCCGTGAATCCCCATCACAAGGAGATCGGAGGGCTGGAAGTCTATCCTTCTCTCGGCAGCATCGGAAACCCCGTGGACCTTGCCGTCATCACGACTCCCATTCGGACGGTTCCGGGTATTCTCGAGGAGTGTGCTGCGGCGGGCATCGGCGGGGCCATCGCCGGGGCTGCGGGAGGCGGGGAAGCGGGAGCCGAAGGCTTGGCCCTGGAGGCGAAAATCAAGGAGGCAGCCGACACAGCGGGGATCCGGATCGTGGGACCCAACTGCCTGGGAGTGGTGAGCACCGACCTGAAGCTGAACGCAACCTTCGCCAGCCATATGCCTCTGCCGGGCAAGCTGGCGTTCATCTCCCAGAGCGGCGCCATCTGCACGGCCATCCTGGATCTATCTCTGAAGGAGCAAAACGGGTTCAGTTATTTTGTCAGCATTGGAAGCATGCTGGATGTCGATTTCGGCGATCTCATCAATTACCTGGGTGATGACCCTGGCGTGAGCAGTATCGTCCTGTACATCGAAAACCTCTCGCACTTTCGGAAATTCATGAGTGCCGCGCGTGCCGTATCGAGAATCAAGCCCATCGTTGTCCTCAAGGCCGGGCGGTCCGAGGCGGGCGTGCGCGCGGCAGCATCCCACACAGGGGCGCTTGCAGGCTCCGATGCCGTTTACGATGCTGCCTTCAAGCGGGCCGGCATTGTCCGCGTCAACACCATCGAGGAGCTTTTCGATTGTGCGGAGCTGATGGCCAAGCAGCCCCGCCCTCAAGGTCCAGGCACCGTCATCATCACCAATGCGGGAGGACCGGGAGTCATGGCGGCAGATGCTCTGGCGGCTTACGGGATGGAGCCGGTGGCACTCAGCCCGGAAACCATGAGCAAGCTCGATGCGATCCTTCCGCCTTATTGGAGTCGAAACAACCCCATCGATATTCTGGGCGACGCCTCTCCCGAAAGATATCGTCAGGTCGTCGAGGTGTGCATCGGCGCTCCCGAAATCAAGACCATGATCATCATCATGACCCCCCAGTCCATGAGCGACCCCACAACGACGGCGCTTTCACTGTGCACGCTTTTGAAGGGAAAGCGGCTTTCCATCTATATGGTTTGGATGGGAGGCGGGGATGTGGAGCAGGGCAGGGAGATATTCAATGCCGCCGGCATTCCCACTTACGAGACGCCCGAGCGTGCTATCCGGGCTTACCATTATATGTATTCCTATGCCCGGAACATGGAAATGCTTCAGCAGATTCCGCCGGCTCTTCCCGAAGAACTGCGTTACGACCAGCCTGCAGCAAAGGCCCTCATTGCTGAAGCTCTGAATCAGAGTCACCATCTTTTGACAGAGCCGGAATCCAAGGCATTGCTGGCAGCCTATGGAATACCCGTAAATCAAACGGAGGTCGCGGTCTCTGAAGATGATGCCGTGGATGCTGCCCACCGCGTAGGATATCCCGTGGTCATGAAGGTTCATTCCCGGGATATCACTCACAAATCCGATGCCAAGGGCGTGCAGCTCAACCTCAAGCACGATGAAGATGTTCGCGAAGCGTTTCGCTCCATCAGGGCCGGGGCCGCCGCCTACAATCCTCAGGCGAACATCCTGGGCGTTACGGTGCAGCCGATGCTGGAGAGGCAGGACTACGAGCTGATCCTCGGAAGCAAGAAAGATGCAGATTTTGGCCCCATCATTCTTTTCGGTATGGGGGGAATTCTGACGGAGGTCTTGAAGGATCAATCCATTGCTCTTCCTCCCCTCAACAGACTGCTTGCCCTCAGACTCATGGAGAGCACACGGGTTTACCGGCTGCTCCAGGGTTACCGCAATCGTCCGGCGGCCAATCTGGAGCTCCTGGATGAGATTCTCATCCGACTTTCCCAGCTTGTGGTGGATTTTCCAGAGATCACGGAGCTCGACATCAACCCGTTGCTCATGGTGGATGGGGGCGCTTGTGCTGTGGATGCGCGCGTCTGTCTCGCTCCCTCCGGGGTCGCTTCGCCCATGCATCTGGTCATCAGTCCGTATCCCAGTCAGTACGAAGCTGTCGTTGAAATCCAGGCGGGCGTAAAAATCCTCGCACGTCCCATCAAACCCGAAGACGCGCCCCTCCTGATGGAACTGCACAACAGCCTTTCGCCCACAAGCATCTACTTCCGCTTTTTTAGACCTGTCAAGTCCCTGCCCACTGAGATGCTGGCCCGTTTTACGCAGATCGACTATGACCGGGATGTCGCTTTCGTGGGCCTGCTGCAGGACGAAGAGGGACAAAAGATACTGGGAGTGGCCCGCCTCATGGCCGATCCCGATGTCACCCGGGCTGAATTTGCCGTGGTGATTCGGGACGACTGGCAGGGAAGGGGGGTGGGAGCCTTGCTGCTGGAAAAATGCATTCGTGTCGCCAGGGAACGGTGCATGCAACTCATCTGGGGACATGTTTTGCCCGAAAATGTAAACATGCTTGCACTTGGTCGAAAACTCGGGTTTAGTGTCCAAAGAGTACCTGGAAGCTCAAACTACGAGCTCAGAATCGACCTGACACGAGCCTGAGCGATAGATAAGTACCTGAGCATATATTTCTTAACATT
>DAIQOB010000276.1:0-4457 GCA_036788075.1 Syntrophobacteraceae bacterium | reverse complement strand
CGTCTCCCTGGCGCATGACCTTGTAGAGGGGAACCTGAAGGCGCTCACCCAGGTGGCCGCCAGGGTGAAAGCGGCGGAAATCCTGAGCCTGAAAATTGCGAATGCGAATGAGGGCTACAGCCAGAGCGTCTCCCATAGCCAGTTGGGCTGTCGTGCTGGCGGTCGGCGCAAGCCCGAGGGGGCATGCTTCTCGCGGGACTCCCGTGTAAATGGCCAAATCACTGTATCGGGCGAGGGTGGAAGAGATGTCGCCCGTGAAGGCAATCACCCGTGTGCCGAGCCTTCGGAGGCTGGGGAGGATGATATTGAGCTCCTCGGTTTCTCCACTGTTGGAGAGCGCCAGGACGATATCCTCACTCCGCACCATTCCCAGGTCCCCGTGCATGGCTTCCACGGGATGAATGAACAGCGAGGGAGTGCCCGTGCTGCTGAGGGTGGCGACAATCTTGCGGCCGACGATGCCGGACTTTCCTATCCCCGTGACAATGACCCTCCCTCGTGCCTCATAAATCCATTGTACCAGCCGAGCGAACTTTTCATCCAGGTGATCCAAAAGGTGGATGATTCCTTCGGCTTCGATGCGGAGCACTTCCCGGGCGATCTCGATGACATTTTGGCCCCTGCAAAGAAACGCGGAAGTGCTGTCGGCTGCCGTTTCGCCCATGCGCTTTTTCCCCTCAGAAGCCGCACGTGCCGGAATTCCGTCTTTCAATCCATCTTCCTTTCTAACTCAATCGGGTACCCTCTCAGGAGAGTTGATGCTCAAAGCAATTCTTGCCGTACTGTTCCTGTATGGGGATGGAATAATCCCCTGTGTAGCAGGCCAGGCAGAAGGAATGATTTTGGGGCGAAGCCTGCGCACCCTCCAGGAGTCCTTCGAGGCTCAGGTAGTTCAATGAATCGAGCCCGATGAAGTCTCGAATTTCATCAACGGAATGGGAAGAGGCAATGAGCTCTCCCTTGGTGGAAAAATCGATACCGTAGGGGCATGGAAAGCGGTGGGGCGGGCAACTCACCACCATGTGCACCTCCTTAGCGCCTGCCTGGCGGAGGGAGTTGATGCGGGTGCGCGTGGTGGTCCCACGGATGATGGAGTCCTCCACCAGGACAACCCGCTTGTCTTTTAAAAGCTCCTTGACAGGATTGAGCTTGACGCGCACTCCAAAATCACGCATGGCCTGACTGGGTTGAATGAAGGTCCTGCCCACATAGTGGTTCCGGATGATGCCCATCTCCAGGGGGATCCTGGACGCCTCCGCAAACCCGATGGCGGCGTAGTTGCCCGAATCGGGAAAGGGCATGATGAAATCCGCAGAAATCGGGCAGTTTTCTTGCGCCAGGAGGTTCCCGAGGCGCTTGCGGCAGAGGTAGACATTCTGGCCGAAGATGTTGCTGTCGGGGCGCGCGAAGTAGACGAATTCAAAGATACAATAGGCGGGCGGTGTCTCGGGAAACGGTTTGAGGGACCGGAATCCGTTCGCGTCGATGATGAGGATTTCACCCGGTTCGATATCTCGGATGTAGGTCGCTTCGATGAGATCGAAGGCGCAGGTTTCGGAAGCCAGAACGTAGCTGCCGTTGATTTCTCCCAGGCAGAGGGGGCGAAATCCTCTGGGATCCCGCATGGCGATGAGCTTGTCGCGGGTGCACATGACAAGTGAATATGCGCCTTTGACCCTTTTCAGAGCCTCGACGAGGGCTTCTTCGATGCCGTATTTCAGGTTCCGGGCCACCAGGTGCATGATGATTTCCGTGTCCATGGTGGACTGAAAGATGGCACCATCCTTTTCCAGTTCCCGCCGCAGTTCCACGGCATTGACGATGTTGCCGTTGTGAGCGATGCCGTAATATTCGTTGCCATGGAACATGACGAACGGCTGTGCATTGGCAAGCAGAGAAGATCCGGTCGTGGAATAACGCACATGCCCAATGGCCAGGTGCCCTTTGAGCTTTTGAAGCGTCCGTTCCTTGAAGACGTCGTGGACCAGCCCCATGTGCTTGTATTCGAGAACCTGGCACCCGTCGGACACGGCGATGCCGGCGCTCTCCTGGCCCCGGTGCTGCAGGGCGTAAAGCCCGAAATAGCTCAGTTTGGCCGCATCACTGTTGCCGAAAACGCCGAAGATGCCACATTCTTCGCGCTTCCGTGGAAAATGGCGTTGCGGGAGGATCGATGCCTTGTGAGTGATGCGGGTAGGGTAGTCGGTCATGATGGGTAATGCCTCCGTTACGTTCCTGCATGATATTCCTGAAGCGTCTTCACATCCCAGTCGCCCCGCTGCAACTCCTCCACCGCTTCAGCCATGGCCTTTGCTGCGGAGATCGTTGTCGTGTACGGAACGTTGTACAGAAGCGTCGTGCGCCGGATTTCATAGGAGTCCGAAAAGGTTCGCTTGCCAAAGCTCGTGTTGATCACCAATTGTATTTCGCCGTTCTTGATATAATCCATGACATTGGGGCGGCCCTCCTTCAACTTGAAGACCGTTTCCGTGGGGACATCGTGCTCGCGCAGGTATGCAGCGGTTCCTGAAGTGGCGATGAGCCGGAAGCCCAATTCCTTAAATTTTTTGGCGACGGGCAGAGCCTTGGGCTTGTCGGCATCGTAGACGCTGATGAACACGGTCCCCCGGGTCGGGAGATCGTAGCCGGCCGCCGACTGCGCCTTGGCGAAAGCGATGCCGAAATTCTCTCCGATGCCCATGACTTCCCCCGTCGATTTCATTTCGGGCCCGAGGAGAAGGTCCACTTGAGGAAATCGTGAGAAGGGGAAAACAGCTTCCTTCACGGAAAGGTGCTGCGGCTCGACTTCACGGTCAAATCCCAATTCTTTGAGAGACATTCCAAGCATAACCTTTGTGGCAAGTTTTGCCAGGGGGTGCCCGATGGCCTTGCTGACAAAAGGAATGGTGCGGGAAGCCCTCGGGTTGACTTCCAGGATAAATATTTCCCCCCTTTGGAGCGCGAACTGAACGTTCATGAGCCCGACGACGCCCAGTTCCTCGGCCATGAGCTTCGTCTGTCGCTTGATCTCCTCCTGCGTCTCTTTGGAAATGGAAATGGGAGGAAGCACGCAGGCGCTGTCTCCGGAATGAATGCCGGCCTCTTCGATGTGCTCCATGATGCCGCCGATTACAGTCATGCTCCCGTCGCTGATGGCATCCACATCCACCTCCACGGCATCTTCCAGAAACTGGTCCAGAAGTATCGGGTGACCGGGAGACACGTGTACGGCCGTTTCCATGAACTTGTTCAGCATGGCATCGTCGTACACGATTTCCATGGCCCGTCCGCCCAGCACATAGGAGGGGCGGACCACCACGGGGTAGCCGATGCTTTGAGCCGCTGCCCGAGCCTCTTCGACAGTGAAGGCCGTCGCATTGCGGGGCTGCTTCAAGCCCAGCTTCTGCAAAAGCTGCTGAAACCGCTTGCGGTCTTCAGCCAGATCGATGGCGTCGGGAGAAGTGCCCAGGATCTTGGCTCCGGCCTTTTCCAACGGGACCGCGAGATTGAGAGGTGTCTGCCCCCCGAACTGCACGATGATCCCCTTGGGCTTTTCGGTTTCGAGGATATGCAGGACGTCCTCACGAGTGAGGGGTTCAAAGTAAAGCTTGTCAGAGGTGTCGTAGTCCGTCGAAACCGTCTCGGGGTTGGAATTGACCATGACGGATTCGTGATTTTCTTCCCGCAGGGAAAAGGAAGCGTGCACGCAGCAGTAATCGAATTCGATGCCCTGGCCGATGCGGTTGGGGCCTCCCCCGAGAATGACGACTTTGGGGCGGTCCGTCGCGCGGGATTCATCTTCGGTCTCGTAGGTGGAATAATAATAAGGTGTATACGCCTCAAATTCAGCAGCACAGGTGTCCACCAGCTTGTACACGGGCTTGATTCCGTGCTGGATACGCTTCTGCCGAATCGCTTCCTCATCGGTTCCGGTCAGGTCGGCCAGGCGCCTGTCGGAAAACCCCCAGGTTTTGGTGAAGCGCAGGTGGTCAGGATCGTCGAGAAAGCCCCCGTCGGACCCGGAGGTCCGAATGGCCGCTTCCATCTGAACGATCTGATGTATGTGATGCAAAAACCAGGGATCGATCCAGGTGAGGCGATAAAGCTCTTCCACGGAAACACCCAGCGTCAGCGCCTCGGCGACCTGAAACAGGCGCTTGGAATTAGGGCGCCGCAACTTCAACTTGAGGGCATCCAGGTAGTCGGGGCTCGTGTCGACGGGGGGATCCCCGAAGCCAAAATGCCCGGTCTCCAGGGAACGAATGGCTTTCTGCAGGGCCTCCTTGAAGGTGCGGCCGATGGCCATGGTCTCTCCCACGGACTTCATGGATGTGGTTAGAAAATCGTCGGTGTTGGGGAATTTTTCAAAGGTGAACCGCGGAATTTTCACCACGCAGTAGTCGATGGTGGGCTCGAAGGAGGCGCGGGTTTCCCGTGTGATATCGTTGGCGAGCTCA
>DAIQOB010000275.1:0-4466 GCA_036788075.1 Syntrophobacteraceae bacterium | reverse complement strand
CAAGCCCTTCGGATGGACCAATTTCGACGACCACATCGTGGGGCTCTATACCGACGGCATCATCACGGAAGACACCGCGTATGCCTATGCCTCCAAGAGGGCCATGGTGAAGCGCGGTATCGACCAGATCAAATCGGCCCGGGGCGAAAAAACCACGGATATCGAAGGTCTCAAGATCGACCAGGAGTACTTCCTCAAAATGAGCTGACCCTCCCTGAGCCTTTTCCTGCCTGCTTCACAGCGGCATCTGCGACAAGAACGCGGATGCCCGTTGAAATCCTGCCGTTACCCTTCTATAGTAGTTGCCTGGGATGATGTGAGTCACCCCGGTCTTCATCTGCAGCGTGAGCCTGCACTTGTCAGCGTTTTCAGCGTCCCAAGCTTCTTCATACTCAATGGTACCGGACTCGGAGGCCGAGCCATGCGTGTGCGTGACCTGGGGGAATTCGGGCTGATCGGAAGGATCGCCCGTGCGCTGCCCCCACCCCCTTCCAATGTCATAGTGGGCATCGGAGACGATGTGGCAGTGTTGCAGGGCTCCGGGCCGGACTATCTCCTGGCGACCTGCGACGTGCAGGTGGAAAACGTCCATTTTCGACTTGATACAACGACCCCGTATCAACTGGGCCGAAAAGTCGTGGCCATCAATGTGAGCGATATCGCCGCCATGGGGGGAGCTCCCCTGTGGGGGCTCGTTTCCCTCGCCCTTCCGCCCGATACGGACGTGAGCTTTGTGGACGGCCTTTACGAGGGAATGGCGGAAGAGATGGGCCGCGCCGGCGGGTCTATCGTGGGGGGAAACCTCAGCAAGATCCATTCGGAAATCGTCATCGACCTGTGCCTCATGGGGAGCGTGGCGCGGGATAAAGCGCTGCTGCGAAAGGGTGCGGAGGTGGGAGACCTCGTCCTGGTGACGGGCTTTCTCGGCGATTCCCGGGCCGGCCTGGAGCTCCTGAGGCATCCTGAGTGGACGGTCTCGGAAGACACCCGGCGGCGAGCCGTGGAGAGGCACCTCACGCCGCAGCCCCGCCTGAAGGAAGGGCAGATCCTGGCGGAAATCGGCTGTGTCCATGCCATGGCGGATGTGAGCGACGGACTGGTGAGCGACCTTCGGCACATTTGTGGAGCCAGCCGGGTGGGGGCTGAAATCTGGGTGAAGGACCTTCCCATCAGCAGTGCCTGCCGGGAAACGGCCGGAGCGGCCGGGATGGATGCTTCAACCTGGGCCCTCACCGGCGGGGAAGACTATGAACTGCTCTTCACGGCTCCTGAATCCATGGCCGGGAAGATCCAGGAAGCCCTTCAAAACGGAGGGGGAACCTCCTGCCGCGTCATCGGGCGCACCCTGGCCGGGCCGGTTGATGTGCGGGTCTGCATGCCGGATGGAAGAACTGTTACTCAGGCGGAGGAGTCGAAAGGTTGGGATCATTTTTCCGGCTCTTGAAGGCGCCTGCTCTGCATAGCAAGAATTGAACCCTGTGAGTGAAAGATGAAGAGGACATGACCAAAATTCCGCGTGCATTGACGATAGCGGGCTCCGATTCGGGAGGCGGGGCCGGGATCCAGGCGGACCTCAAGACCTTTTCGGCCCTGGGAGTCTTTGGAATGAGCGCTCTCACCGCCCTGACGGCCCAGAACACCGTGGGCGTTCATGGCGTGGTGGAGTTGGATCCGGCTTTCGTTTCGGCGCAGATCCACGCCGTTGTGACGGACATCGGGGTGAATGCCGTGAAGACGGGCATGCTCGCCAATGCAGCCATCATTTCCCAGGTGGCGAAGGATATTCGTGCCTTGGGGATCGGCGAAAATCTTGTGGTGGATCCCGTTATGGTGGCCAAGAGTGGTGACGCCCTGCTGCGACAGGATGCCATCGATACCCTGATCCGCGAGCTCTTTCCCCTGGCCCTGGTGGTGACGCCCAACCTTCATGAAGCCTCCGCCCTCATCGGCGCCGAGATCACTCGCGCCGAGGCCATGAGGGAGGCGGCACGGCGCATTCATGATTTCGGGCCGCGCTATGTGCTGGTGAAGGGGGGGCACCTGGAGGGATCTCCCATGGACCTCCTTTTCGACGGGAAGAATTTCCGGGAATATACCAACGAACGCTATGACACCCCTCACACCCATGGCACTGGCTGCACCTTTGCTTCGGCCATCGCTGCGGGGCTGGCCAGGGGGCTTGCCGCGGAAGAAGCTGTGGCGCAGGCGAAGGAATACATTACCGGCGCTATCAGGCAGGGGTTGCCCCTCGGCAGGGGGCATGGACCGGTGCACCATTTCTACGAGCTTTATTCCCTGGCCGGATGGTATTTTCGCTGATTTTTTCGTACTTCACCGTCTATAGTCGGCATCCCCGCCGTGCTCCATGAAGCGGCAGGATTGGGTCTTTGGATGGATGAACACCATGTTCCCTGGAAGGTGGACCTCAAAAGAAAGGAGAGACAACATGGCAGGCGATCCACATGAAACCCTTTCTCCCCGTTGGCGGTACGGTGTTTTCTGGACCGTCTTCATTGGCATGTCCATTCTGGTTTATATGTCCGCAACAGCCTACAGGGATGCGCCCCCCATTCCCGAAGGGGTCGTGTCGACTTCCGGTCAAATGGTCTTCACGGGCAGGGACATCGAGGAGGGACAGGAAGTTTTCCTGAAGCATGGTCTCATGGAAAATGGGACCATCTGGGGCCATGGCGCCTATCTGGGACCCGATTTTTCGGCGGAGTACCTCCACACCCTCGGCCTGCACGTTCGGGACGCTCTGGCCCGGAAGATTTATCAGAAGGATCTCGCCTCCCTGAAGGAGACGGAAAAAGAGTCTCTCGACGCAGAGGTGGAGAAACTCCTGAAGAACAATCGCTACGATCCCAAGACAAAAACGCTCATTTTCACCGATCCTGAAGTCGCTTCCTTCAAGGAGCAGCAGACCAAGTGGGCGGAGTACTTCTCGGGACCCAGCGTCAATGGCGGTCTCCCCATGAAATTCATTCATGATCCCCAGGAGATCCGGAAGCTGACGGCGTTTTTTGCCTGGACGGCATGGGCTTCCGTGGCGGATCGTCCCGGAAAGTCCTATTCCTACACCAACAACTTCCCCTATGACCCGTCTGTCGGCAATGTCCTCACCAACGACTCCATTCTGTGGAGCGCTCTCAGCCTCATCACGCTCCTGGTGGCGACGGCCCTGGTGCTCTTCATCTTCGGCCGCTTCGATTATCTGGGGTGGAAAGGCCACGGGGAAGGGGTTCACATTCATCCCCAGCTGCTGCCGGGTGAGGCCACGGAGAGCCAGAAAGCCACCATCAAGTATTTCCTCATTGTTTCGCTGCTCTTCCTGACACAGGTCATGGTGGGAGGCGCTCTGGCCCATTATCGAGCGGAGCCCGGGGACTTCTACGGCATCGACCTTTCCTGGTTTCTGCCGAGCAACCTCCTGCGCACCTGGCATCTGCAGCTGGCCGTATTCTGGATTGCCACCGCTTACGTGGCAGGGGGGCTTTTGCTCGCTCCGTCCCTGGGGGGCAAGGACCCCAAAGGGCAGGTGGCCGGCATCAACGTGCTCTTCGGAGCCCTTGTGCTGGTGGTGGTGGGCAGCCTTGTGGGAGAGATGCTCGGTGTGCGCCAGCTGCTGGGGAACCTGTGGTTCTGGTTCGGACATCAGGGTTGGGAATTCCTGGATCTCGGGCGCGGCTGGCAGGTCCTCCTGACAATTGGACTCCTCTTCTGGCTTTGGCTGCTCTACCGTGGAGTCGCTCCCGCCTGGAAGGATGCTGAAAAGAGTGAAATCGCCACGCTGTTTCTCTTCGGCGCCGTTGCCATCCCCTTCTTTTACCTGCCTGCCTTCTTTTTCGGCAGCAAGTCCAACTTCGCCGTGGTGGACATGTGGAGGTTCTGGATCATCCATCTCTGGGTGGAGGGCTTCTTCGAGCTTTTCGTGACGGTGCTGGTGGCGGTCATCTTCTACCAGTTGGGCGTAGTGTCCCGGAAAACGGCAGTGCGCATCATTTATCTCGACGCCATTCTATTCCTGGGAAGCGGCATCGTGGGGACCGCTCACCACTGGTATTGGACGGGGCAGTCCAACGTGACCATGGCCCTGGCGGCGACCTTTTCCGCCATGGAAGTCGTGCCTCTGACCCTGCTGACCCTGGATGCCTGGGATTTTGTGAAACTGACGGGGATGCGTTGCGACATCTGTGGAAAGGGGATCAATATCCCCCACAAATGGACCTTCTATTTTCTCATGGCGGTAGGCTTCTGGAATTTTACGGGGGCTGCGGTCTTCGGGTTTCTCATCAACCTGCCCGTCGTGAGCTACTTTGAAGTCGGCACGATGCTGACCCCGAACCACGGGCACGCGGCCTTCATGGGGGCTTTCGGCATGCTGGCCATGGCGCTCCTGGTCCTCGCTCTCCGGCAGGTGCTGACAGATGAGCAATGGGTTCTCCCCGAAAAGTTCATCCGCGTCT
>DAIQOB010000274.1:0-4466 GCA_036788075.1 Syntrophobacteraceae bacterium | reverse complement strand
GCTGGTGCTGACAGGGACCTACGGGAAGCTCGATATTTCCGTGAACGTACAGGGCGGTGGCGGTTCCGGGCAGGCGGGAGCCATCCGGCACGGCATTTCCAAGGCCCTTCTCGAATACAACCCGGAGTTTCGCGAAGTCCTGAAGCGCGCCGGTTTTCTCACCCGCGATTCCCGTGTCAAGGAAAGAAAGAAGTACGGCAAACGCAGCGCGCGTGCACGCTTCCAGTACTCCAAGCGTTAAGATTTTACTCTTCTTACCGAAAATTCAACCTCATGGGTGGGTTCTTCTGCACCGGGAAGGACCGGGGCTTCTACGCCCCGGTCCTTCGGCAGTTCTTTCACTATCAATCCATAGCGGCTCAGTCGTTCATCGTTTAACCGATAATCAGGGGCGTTGCGTCCGAGGCGTGAGGCTCCGGGTGTGTTGAGTGAGGATGATCATGGTGCGTGTCGCCATTGCAGGCGCGTCCGGGTACACCGGTTTTGAACTGATTCGTATTCTCAGTGAGCATCCGCAGGCGGAGCTCAAAATGATCACGTCCCGCGGAGAGGCCGGGAAAAAACTTGCGGATGTCTATCCTGCCTTGAGGGGACATTGCGAGCTCGCCTTTGAATATCCCGATCCGGATCGATTGGCGGGGGAAGCGGACCTGATCTTCACGGCGCTGCCGCACCAGGCGGCCATGGACCTCGTTCCGGACCTCTTGAAGCGCAACGTGAAAGTCGTGGACCTCAGTGCGGATTATCGCTTCAGAGATCCTGCCGTCTATGAAGCCTGGTACCAGAAGCATAAGACTCCGGAGCTCCTGGCCGAGGCGGTCTATGGCCTGCCGGAGCTCTACAGGGAGCGCATACGCTCCGCCCGGCTGGTTGGAAATCCGGGCTGTTATCCAACCAGCGTCATCCTTGCCACGGTTCCCTTGCTCTCTCGAGGCCTCGTCGATCCCCGGAGCATCGTTGCCGATTCCAAGTCTGGGGTGTCGGGGGCGGGGCGGGGTGCTTCCCTCGCCGTCCATTTCTGTGAAGTCAACGAAGGGTTCAAGGCCTACAAGGTGGGCGAGCACCGCCATACGCCGGAAATAGAACAGGAGCTGAGCTTTGCCGCGGGGGATAACATCACCGTTACGTTCACGCCGCACCTGGTTCCCATGAGCCGTGGGATCCTGAGTACGGTTTATTCCAACCTGCGGGAGGGGATAACGTCGGCACAGGTGGACGAAGCCTTCCGGTCTTTCTACGAAAAGGCGCCCTTTGTGCGCCTCTGTGGATCCCAGGCCTTTCCCGGCACCCTCCAGGTGCGGGGCAGTAATCACTGTGACCTGGCCTGGCGGGTGGATGAGCGTACAGGGCGGGTTGTGGTGGTTTCGGTGATCGATAACCTGACCCGAGGCGCCTCAGGACAGGCGGTGTGCAATATGAATCTGATGAGTGGATTGCCCGAGGATGCCGGTCTGACTGCACCCCCCTGGCAGCCCTGAGCCTCCTCGCCCCGAGGGGCTCACGTCATCGTCCGAGTCGCTATGAATCCTGATTACCGCCCCAAGCGGAATTTTAAGGCTGTCCTCGAATACGACGGTTCCCACTATCACGGATGGCAGAGGCAGCAGGGGGTGCTGACCATTCAGGAGGTGTTGGAATCTCAGCTGGAGGTCATGCTGGGAGGGCCCATTGGGGTGCGGGCTTCCGGGCGTACAGATGCCGGCGTACATGCCAGAGGGCAGGTGGTCAACTTTTACAGCCGCACGCAGCTGCAGCCTCAAGACATTCACCGGGGGCTCAACAGCCTCCTGCCGCCGGACATCGTGGTGCTCCACATGGAGGAAGTGCCCGATTCCTTCCATGCCCGATTTTCTGCATTGAGCAAGACTTACGAATATCACATTTTGAACCGATCCGTGCCATCCGCACTGGAAAGAAGCTTTGCGTGGCACATTCGCAGCACACTTCACCTTTCGCCAATGCTGGCATGCCTGAACAGCCTGAAAGGGCTTCAGGATTTTTCTTCATTCATGGGAGCCGGGTCCTCCGTGAACAGTACGGAGAGGCACGTGTATCGCGCAGAGGTGGAGCAGCGCGACAGGGACCACCTGGTTTTTGTCTTCGAAGCCAACGGCTTTCTGAGGCATATGGTGCGGAACCTGGTGGGAACGCTGGTGGAGGTGGGCAAGGGGAAGCATACGCCCGAGGAATTTTACGGCATCCTGGCCGTCAGGGATCGGCGCAGAGCGGGGATGACCGCTCCGGCGCACGGACTGTATCTCATGGCGGTCCATTATGGGAGTGACGAGGGATCTTCATCTATACAGGGGGGAAAAAGAACATGAAATTGGCTCAACGGGTCACCAGCTTTAAACATTCGGCGACCTTCGCGATCTACACCAAGGCGAACGCATTAAAAAAGCAAGGGGTTCACGTCATCAACTTCGGAGTCGGCGAACCCGATTTCAATACCCCCCAGCATATCCAGGACGCCGCCATCCAGGCCATGCGCGATGGGAAAACGCGCTATACTCCTGTCAGCGGCATCGACGAACTGAAGGACGCCATCATTCGTGTCGTCCAGGAAGATTACGGACTTTCCTATCGGCGTGAGAATGTGCTGGTTTCCTGCGGAGGAAAGCATTCCCTCTACAACCTGATGCAGGCGATGCTGGATCCAGGTGACGAGGTCATCATCCCCGCTCCCTACTGGGTATCCTACCCTGAAATGGTGACGCTCACGGGAGCCCAGTCCGTCATAGTCCCCTGCTCCGAAGCGCACGGTTTCAAGCTGCATCCCGACGAACTGGAAAAGGCCATTACCCCCCGTACCCGCCTTCTCATCATGAACAGCCCGTCCAATCCCACGGGAATGCATTATCGCCGTGACGAACTGGCCGCTTTGGCCGAGGTCCTTCTGAAGCACGAACAGCTCGCCATCTGTTCGGACGACATCTATTACCGTATCCTTTTCAACGGGCATGAATGGGTCAACTTCGCCATGCTCGACGAAAGGCTGAAGAATCGCACGTTCATCGTCAATGGCGTGAGCAAGACCTATTGCATGACGGGGTGGCGGATCGGGTATATGTTGGGCGATGCGAAAGTCATCCGGCAGGCGACGAACATCCAGAGCCAATCCACCAGCAACCCCACGTCCATCGCCCAGTGGGCGACGGTGGCCGCTCTCAACGGCGACCAGTCCGGTGTAACGGAGATGGTGAAGATCTTCGAAGAGCGCTGTCGTTTTGTTCTGGAATGCCTGAACCAAATGCCCGGAGTGACATGTCCCTCTCCCGAAGGGGCATTCTATGTTTTTCCCAATTTCAGCGCCTACTACGGCAAGCAGGCAGGCGAACGGACCATCAACGACTCGCTTCAACTCGCTGAATATCTTATGGATGTCGCTCACGTAGCGGTCGTTCCCGGCGGCGCCTTTGGCGAAGACAATTGCCTGCGCCTTTCCTATGCCCTTTCCATGGACGACCTGCGGGAAGGCTTCGATCGCGTGGCCAAGGCTTTGAAAAGCCTCGCCTGAGCGGTCAATTCCACTTCCCCCTCGAGAGGGGGGGGCAGGGGGGTGTGCACGTCACAGCACATCCCCCTTAATCCCCCTTCAAAGGGGAACTTCAAAACCTTCCAAATCACGCGATGACTTTCGCTGTGATGTACTGGGGCCCGGCACACTTCCGATTCCTCTCACCGTCATTGCGAATCGACCAGCAAACCTTTTTCCATTGCAAATACGGTCAGTTCGGTCGCACTGTGAAGATTGAGCTTCCTCATGAGGTTGGCGCGGTGCTTTTCCACCGTCTTGGGGCTGATATAAAGGTGGTCGGCAATGTCTTTGTTCTTGTAGCCTTCAGCGACCATTTTTAGAATTTCCCGTTCGCGTTGAGTCAGGGCCTCCCATGCCGATTGCGTCTTGAGTGTCTTTTTGCCCTCCAGGTAGCCTTCGATGACTTTCTCGGATATGGAAGGGGTCAGATACACCTTTCCGGATAAGACACACTCGATGGCCAGCAGGAGCTCCCGGTGTGTGGCATCCTTCAAAACGTAGCCATCGGCCCCGGCCTTGAGGGTGGCCAAAATATACTCTTCGGTTTTGTGCACGGTGAGAACGAGGATCTTCGTGTCGGGACAGCTTTTCTTGATGGCCTCGATGGACGCCATGCCGTTCATCCTCGGCATGCTGAGGTCCATCAGGATAAGGTCCGGCTTCAAATTGTCCGCCAGGCGTATGGCTTCGAGGCCGTCCTTTGCTTCGCCGCAAACCTCGAAGTTGGAGCTTGAGGTCAACAACATACGGAGGCCTTCTCTGAGAATGGTGTGGTCTTCCGCGATAAGAATCCGCCTCTTGTTTTCCATGAAGTCCTCTTGTAACCTGTGCTGCCTGGTGCTCTGTCAGTTTTGTTCCGCGGGGTACGCCCCTTTGATTCCCCCCTTGAGGGGGCAGGGGGTGTTGTCTTGCCCGGCAGAACTACTTT
>DAIQOB010000273.1:0-4479 GCA_036788075.1 Syntrophobacteraceae bacterium | reverse complement strand
GCCATCATGGGAGGATGTGCTGAAGTTTTGCCTGACCGTGTGACCGTTTTGGCAAGCGCCGCTGAAGTGGCCGGCGAGATTGACATCATGAGGGCCAAAGCTGCTCGTGAAAGAGCGGAGCGCAGGATGGCCGAGGCCAAGGACCGGTATGCTTTTGTCACCGCACAGGCTGCCCTGCAGCGGGCTATGGCACGTCTGAAGATTGCAGAGCGGCGTTAGTTTCAATTTATCCATGTAGGCGTTATGAAAGCCCCTCCTTTGCGGAGGGGCTTTTTTTTTCGGAAGCGTCGTGAAAAAACGCCTGCAGGACCTCTCTTGAAAGAGTCTTGATAGCGGATCCTGGAAAACAGAGAGAGGCGTTTTCCAAGAATGGCATCATGAATTCAGCGTCTGGTCCCTGATGTCTGCATATATGCGTGCCTGTTCATAGATTGAGCTTGACTTGTTTTTGCTTTTTTGAATAAAATACTATTGAAATGTAAGAGTTAGCATATATTTCATGTTTTTGGTGATGCGGGCTATTAGGCACTTTTCACCTCTTGTTAAGGTGAACAGCCTTGGGCGGTTTCCATCGCAGAGATTGGGGTGCTTGACCTTCGGAGGACCACCCGACGGGATTCCTGGTGGAGTGGCGTTTCGAAAGAGGCATTTGACGGTAAGGATCAGCCGTTCTGTTTGCAGCGTGAGAGAGGAGCTACGTGTGAGCCTGTGCAGGCGTTTTCAATGAGAGCGGCCTGGAGGGTGCTCAATGCTTCCAAAAAGGTTCAACATTCCAGGATAGCAGGTTGCCTTGGCGGATGCCTGGAGCCATATATATCCTGGATCCTTTGAGCGACTCTCGGTAGAGAGCACTTGTTTTGAAATATGGCTTTCGAGCCTCCAACATAAAAAATGTGACCCCTGCTGTGTTTGTGATTGATAGAACGTTCCTGTTCCAACAGTAACAAATGCGGGAACCCTCTCTTGCTCCGGTGTGCATGTCGGGAAACTGAACGCCTGAAGGAGCTACGGGGTACCCACCTTATGACATCGGTTCATGGCCGACTATCAACACGGCACGATGCGGGGGCACTCAAGTTTGACTCTCTTCTAATTACCGACGATCCCGACAGTTACCACAAATGTGGTGCTGTCATTTCCGAAGTACTGCACAAGGCGTCGTCCAGATCGTCATTCCCGCCGGCAAGCTTCGTCCTTTTCACGGCTTAGCGACTGCTCGCTTCCATCAAACCACATGCTCCATCCATCGCGTTTTATTTCAGGCGTTTAGTGTTGTACTCATTTCCCCTGTACAGGCTGGCGACCATGTGCAGGAGAAAAAAGAATGCCAAATCCTCTGGCTGTGATTCTATGAGGCGTTCGAAAGGAATATTTCATTATGGGATATATGTCGGGTGTATCACTCATTCTGCTGAGCTTGGCGGTGGGAGTGGCACTGGGTATTGCTTTTCGCCAGTACTGGCTCGAAAAGCGCATCCAAGGTCTTCAGGAACAGGGCGCGAACATCCTCAATGAAGCCCGTAAGGAGGCTGAAACCATAAAGAAGGAGGCTATCCTGCAGGCCAAGGACAGCCTCTTTCAGATGAAGACGGAGTTTGAACGGGAGAGCAAAGAGAACCGAAAGGAATTCCAGGCGCTCGAGAAGAGGATTCTGCAGAAGGAAGAGAACCTCGACAAGAAATCCGAGGCTTTGGACAAACGAGAAGCTACCATCGCCAAGCGAGAGAAAGTGATCCTTCAGCAGGAAAATGAAATCGCAGATCGGGAGAAGGAACTCCATTCGCTTGTTGAAGAGCAGAGAAAGAAGCTCGAGGAGCTGTCAGGGGTTTCCAGTCAGGAGGCCAAGGAAATGCTCATTCGGGCCCTGGAAAACGAAGCCCGACACGACGCCGCCCTCCTTGTGAAGAAGATAGAGACGGAGGCGCGGGAGATGGCCGACAAAAAAGCAAAAAATATCATTGCCCTCGCCATCCAGCGTTATGCAGGGGACTATGTTGCGGAAAAGACAGTTTCCGTGGTCAATCTCCCCAACGAAGAAATGAAAGGGCGTATCATCGGACGTGAGGGAAGGAATATCCGGGCCATCGAGGCTTCGACAGGGGTCGATCTCATCATCGATGACACACCCGAAGCGGTGATCCTCTCGGGATTCAACCCCGTGCGGAGAGAGGTCGCACGATTGTCCCTGGAGCGTCTGATTTCCGACGGCCGCATCCATCCGGCACGCATCGAAGAGATAGTGGAAAAGGTCAATTCAGAGATCGAAACGACCATCCGGGAGTCCGGGGAACAGGCGGCCTTCGATGTGGGGGTGCACGGCATACACGCGGAGCTCATCAAGCTCCTGGGGAAACTGAAATACCGCACCAGCTACGCTCAAAACGTGCTCCAGCACTCGCGTGAAGTGGCGTTCCTGTGCGGGCTCATGGCAGCGGAATTGGGGCTGAACGAAAAACATGCCAAGCGTGCGGGGTTGCTGCACGACATAGGCAAGGCCACGGATCATGAAATCGAGGGGCCTCATGCCACCATTGGAGCGGATCTCGCCCGCAGGTACGGGGAGAGTCCGGCCATCGTCCATTCCATTGCTGCGCATCACGAGGATGTTCCTGCGGAAGACATCATGGCGATCCTGGTGCAGGCGGCTGACGCCCTTTCTGGCGCCAGGCCGGGAGCACGCAAGGAGCTGTTGGAGACCTACGTCAAGCGCCTCGAAGGGCTGGAGAAGATCGCGGCATCTTTCCCCGGGATCAGTAAGGCGTATGCCATACAAGCGGGGCGGGAACTGCGCATCATCGTGGAAAGCACCTCCGTTGGGGATGCAGAAGTGGTCCTGCTGAGCAAAGATATTGCCAAGAAGATTGAGACGGAAATGACCTATCCCGGTCAAATCAAAGTGACGGTCATCCGGGAAACGAGAGCAGTCGAGTACGCCAAGTGATGTGTAGAGTGATGCAAATCGTGGTGAAGGCAACGCCTTTTGGTTGAAAAGACTCTCTGCTGGTCCCTGGGACGACACTTGCAGCCGGCAACTTTGACTTGACAGCATCCTATCGCGCACCATGCCGCAGGATGCTGGGTTTTGTGGGAGGAGAATAAAGTGCCTGAAAACTGGAATGTTTATGACATCCTTAAAGAAAGAGGTTTTGTAGCTCAGACGACAGAAGAAGAGGACCTGCGAGGGTATCTGTCAAAGCCCGCTTCCTGCTATATCGGCTTCGATCCTACCGCCGACAGCCTTCATATCGGCCACATGGTGCCCATCATGGTGTTGGCACACATGCAGCGGGCCGGTCATCATCCCATTGTGTTGGTGGGGGGTGGAACGGGCATGGTGGGGGATCCCAGTGGGAAGACGGAGATGCGGCAGATCCTCAGCCCGGATCAGATCCAGGCGAATGTCGATGCTCTGAAACGACAATTGTCGCACTTCATAGACTTCGCCGACGGTAAAGCGAGCCTCGTGAACAACGCGGACTGGCTGCTGGGGTTGGGGTACATTGAATTTCTGCGGGATATCGGAAGGCATTTCAGTGTCAACAGGATGCTGGCGGCGGAGAGCTACAAGCAGCGGCTCGAATCGGGACTCAATTTCATTGAATTCAATTATATGCTTCTGCAGGCGTATGATTTTTATCATCTGGCTGGGCACCATGATTGCTATCTGCAGATGGGGGGCAATGACCAGTGGGGCAATATCGTTGCCGGCATTGAGCTCATTCGCCGGAAGGCTTCGAAGACTGCCCACGCCATCACATTCCCCCTGTTGACAACAGCCTCCGGAGCCAAGATGGGGAAGACGGCTTCAGGAGCTGTCTGGTTGAGCCCCGAGCGGACGATCCCCTTCGAGTTCTATCAGTATTGGGTGAATACCGACGATCGGGATGTAGAGCGGTTTCTGAAACTCTATACCTTCCTGCCCGTGGAGGAGATTCGGGTCGTAGAGGGGCTTGAAGGACAGGATTTGAATCTCTGTAAGACCATGCTGGCCTATGAAGTGACTGCTCAGACCCACGGCCGGGAGGAAGCGTTGAAGGCCTATGAAGCTGCCAGCAGCGTTTTTGGCAGAAGGAGTCTGCCTGAGGACCTGCTGCCCTCGAGCACTATTCCCAGGAGTGTCAGGGACGAGATGCAGGGCGTCCCCTCGACGGTCTTGCCGGCGGAGCGCCTCGAGGCGGGGATCGCTGCTTTTGAGCTGTTTATGGAAACGGGATTGTGTGAATCCAAAAGCGCTGCCAGGCGCCTGATCCAGCAGGGGGGCGCTTATGTGAATGACGAACGCATTGAAGCCTTCGACGAAAGCATCGGAAAAAAACATGTGACCAGCGAGGGAATTCTGCTGAAGGCCGGGAAGAAGAAAATCCACCGTATTCTTCTGAAAGATTAAGGGAATGGTCCAACAGACACGGAAAAAGGGTGGACGCCTGAAAGCGAGCTGAGCAAAAAAGGGTTTGACAGGTAGCGGGAGTGGGTGTAGAA
>DAIQOB010000272.1:0-4547 GCA_036788075.1 Syntrophobacteraceae bacterium | reverse complement strand
CAAGCTGCTCTCTTCCGACGTCGCCATGTGGGCTGCCGTAGAGGGTGTTCAGATCCTGGGTGGCTATGGATTCTGCAAAGACTATCCCATGGAACGTCACATGAGAGACGCCAAGATCACCCAGATCTACGAAGGAACCAATGAAATCATGCGTCTGGTGATCGCTCGCAACCTTTTGAAGCAGCGCTAAGAGATTCCCTCCGCGGTCTTCGGAAGGATAATATAAAAAACCAAAGCCCCGAATGGCGGACAGCCTTTCGGGGCTTTTTTTGCGGCTTCAATCTTCCATTTTGAATCTTCTCCGGGATGGTGGTTCCGGGAGAGAAGGAGTGGCGCAGGCAGACCAACGTTATACCCGAGGGGGTTTTCTCTTTGCTTTCATTTTTTCTTCCTCAGTTCATCCGTATGACCTCACGTCGTTGCGGCACCACAGAGGAAATAAGTATCAAGGTATTAAGACCTCATCATGCGGCGTTCCCGCCTCTGGATGCGCTTGATCGCTTTCTTTTTCTTGATGCGACGGCGCTCCCCCTTGGAAAGATAATAGTTATGGCGACGCAAGACAGGTTGGACGTTCTTTTGAAAGTCTTTGCGGAGCTTTCGTATTTTCTTCTCTATGTTTTCTCTTGTTTCGGACTCCGACATTCAGTACTCACCTACCTTTCCGCAAAAAACTTCGACGGTCTCAACATGCTTCTTCTTCAAAAAAACGCCGAAACGCTCTATACCGTCCTTCAGAGCATCCCAGCGCAAAATGGGCTTTTCGTTGGTTGCCTGCCAAAACCCCATAACCTGAGCAAAATAAATCAACTGATCCCAAATATCAAGAAAATATAATAAATTTTTGACGATGGACTCACACCTGCGAAGAGCTGTCATAGTGGGAAAAGTGCATTGTGAAAGTTCCCCTTCCCTGGGTAGATGACCGCAGGACGGTCGAATAGCCAAACATCTTGGAAAGGGGGGCCACCGCCTTGACCACCTGGATGGCTTTGCGCGCAGTGATTTCCTCCACACGCCCTTTTCGCAAATTGATATCCCCCAGAACTTCCCCCAGAAACTCTTCAGGAACCAAGATTTCCACCGCCATATAGGGTTCCAGCAGGAGCGGGGAAGCCTGTTCACACGCCTTCCGGAAAGCCATGGTTGCCGCCACACGAAAGGCCAGTTCGCTGGATACCCCCTCCAGAAAGCTGCCTCCAAAGATCACCGTCTTGGTATCCACCACGGGATAACCGAGCAGAGGCCCACTGCTGAAAGCGTCCTGAAGACCCGCCTCGAGGGCTGGAAAAAACATCTCGGGGATGGAGGCGTCCCGGATTCGGTTTTCTATGGAATTGCCTTCCCCCCGACTGCGGGGGGACACCTGAATTTCCACCATGGCATAATGCCGGCTTCCGCTGATCTCTCGGTCAAAAACCCCCTGAGCCTCAGCCTCCTGGTTGACGGTCTCCCTGTAAACGACTTGCGGCTTTCCTGCGTTGGCCGTGACATGAAAATCACGCTCCAGCCGGTTCAAAACGATCTCCAGATGGAGCTCGCCCATTCCACTGATGAGGGTTTGGCCTGTGTCCGGGTTCTCCTGAAATCGGAAGGTGGGATCTTCTTCCGAGAGCTTGGAAAGGCTGTCGAGGAGTTTTTCCTGATCCGCCCGGGTGTTTGCCTCCACGGCAATGGAAATGACCGGCTCATAAATGTCCACGGGCTCCAAGAGGATGGGGCTTCCCGGCGCGCAAAGCGAGTCCCCTGTCGTAGAGGATTTGAGGCCCATGAGGGCTACGATATTTCCTGCACCGGTCTTCTCAAGGCGATCGCGCTTGTTGGCGTGCATCTGGAAGATTCTGGAGACTTTTTCACGAACCCCTTTACTGACATTGAGGACATCCATGCCCACCTCGAGCTTCCCCGAGTAAATGCGTGCATAGGTCAGTTTGCGTCCCTGATCCATTTGAATTTTGAAGGCCAGTGCCGCCAGAGGCGCCTGTTCGCTGCTTGGGCGTTCCTCCACCTGTTTGGTCTGAGGGTTCTCTCCTTTTATGGGAGGAATATCCAGGGGGGAGGGCAGAAAATCGACAATGGCGTCAAGCAACGGCTGAATCCCCTTGTTCTTGAGGGCTGAGCCGCAGAGCACGGGAACCCCTTTGAGCTGAAGGGTGATCTTGCGAATGACGGGAATCAATTGCTCCGGAGAGATGTCCTTTCCTTCCAGGTAGAGTTCCATGAGGCCATCATCCCATTCGGCCACCTTGGCCACCAGGTTGTCGCGGGCCTCGGCCGCAGCTGCCAGGAAATCCGGTTCTATATCGCGATATTCGTACTCCACTCCCTGGCTTTCATCCATCCACACCACCTGTTTCATGCGCAACAGGTCGATGACCCCGCGAAATGTCGATTCCTGCCCCACGGGGATCTGCACGGGAAGGGGGTTCGCCTTGAATTTCTCCTCGATCTGCTGGACCACGTTGTTGAAGTCTGCCCCCAGGCGATCCATTTTGTTGACGAACGCAATCTTGGGGACATGGTAGCGGTCCGCCTGATGCCACACGGTTTCCGACTGGGGCTCCACTCCACCCACACCGCAGAAGACGGCGACAACACCGTCCAGGACGCGCAAAGAACGCTCCACCTCGATGGTAAAGTCCACATGTCCCGGTGTGTCGATGAGGTGAAATTCTTGCTGACGCCAAAGGCAGGTGGTCACGGCGGAAGTGATGGTGATTCCTCTCTCCTGTTCCTGTTCCATCCAATCCATGACGGCGGTTCCGTCATGAACCTCTCCCATCTTGTGGGAACGGCCCGTGTAGTAAAGGATGCGTTCCGTGACCGTGGTCTTCCCGGCATCGATATGAGCGATGATGCCGAAATTGCGAAAAGTCTTGAGGTGGTGTGCTTCAGCCATATCCATTTTCCCGATCGAGAAGGCAAGAGGGCCTTCGCCGTCAATAAGGAGTCCTTCACTCGTGAGCCTGCGCTGTGTATGCCCTGCAATCGCTTCGTCGGTCTCGTCTTCGTTTGGTCAGGCCGTTTTCCAGGAATGCGATGGACATCCTATCCATATCTTATTTTTTTCATATGAAAAACAGGGAAGCAGCACTCTAAAGAAAATCGCATAAAGAGTCAAGGAGATGGCCAAACCAGGCGATGGGAGGTGGCCTCGCCGTGTACCTTCAGCTATGAAAACTGGAGGAAATCGACAAAAAACCACGAAAGGGAATTCTGGATTTGGGATATGAAGGCATCCCCCTCAGGGTTTCCTCCATCTCGGAAATTCGAGAAAGGGCTGTGCCCGAGAATCCGCGAAAAACTACTCTCCCTCTTATTTGACCCCGGGCAGAGACTGCTCGAAAGATGCGAATGCTTCTCCATGGCACAGAAACCCACGGCGATGGAATGTTCGACTGGTCGATTCGTGGAAAAATCCCCCCTAATCCATGGAGACCCGGATTTATGGGAGTTGTCAGTCGCTCATCGATGCTGCTAAGTAGGGACCGATCCTAAACTCTTACGGTCTACCGCGAGGGCGAATTTGATTTTCTTTGAAAAAATAAGGAGAAACCAGTATGGCGCCTGATTCCTCACTCTATAGGCACCAACTGGGGGAAGCTCAAACTGGTCGACAGCGGAGTTTTGCGCTGAAGGCCGCCATTCCGTTTTGTCTTGGTTTCACCCTCTTTGCCACTCAAATCGAGGCAAGGACCGAACCGACCCATGACTCGTGGAGCAGTATTTCTGCCTCCCTTGCAGCGCATGGACAGCTGTCATTGAAGAGTTCCGCAGCGTTGGCGTCCTTGTCCCCCTCATCCCTTTTTGTCAACTTTTCCCCTGTTGGAGTACGATGGAGTAACAGAAGTCAGATACCCATTCCTGATCAACCTGCAATTGAAAAACAAATTCGCTTCTTCCAAGGAGAAGGACGCACGACGTTCGTTACGGTGCTGGAACGCGCGCGATCCCATTTCCCGATCGTGGCCGAAATCATGGAGGCTCAGGGAGTCCCCCACGAATTGATAGCGGTGGCCATGGTTGAAAGCGCTTTCAAGCGTCGGGCCTATCACAAAGGAGCGGCAGGTTACTGGCAGTTGCTGGCATCGACAGCGCGATCCCTTGGTCTCAGGGTTGATCGTTGGGTGGATGAGCGTTACGACCCGATAAAATCCACTCATGCTGCTTCAAAGTATTTGCGTTCACTCTACGATCGTTTTGGTTCCTGGCCTCTGGCTCTTGCTGCATACAATGCGGGAGACGGGCTGGTTTCCAACGTCATCAGAAAGTATGGAGTGGACGATTTTTGGGAGATCTCCAAACGTCGCAGTCTGCCTAGAATTACGAGAGCTTATGTTCCGAAAATCTTGGCTACCATTCGGATCATGCGCAATTTGGAGGTCCACGGGTTCGAGAGTCCCCAACCTATTCCAAATTACAATTTTGAGGCCATTGCCGTTCACTCACCATTGAAACTGAAGCAGGTGGCGAAATGGATCGATGTGCCTACGAGTGATTTAAGGGACTTGAACCCGTCTCTACGTCAGGATCGTCTGCCCCCCGAT
>DAIQOB010000271.1:0-4561 GCA_036788075.1 Syntrophobacteraceae bacterium | reverse complement strand
ACGATCAGTTGATACGAGCCCATCGGATTAAGAGAGATTCATGACACACCCCTTATTGGAATCAGAGTTGGAACCACGCTACCTCTATGTGCACACCTTCGGCTGCCAGATGAATGAGTACGACTCTTTGAGAGTGCAGCGCATTCTGGCAGCCCACGGGTACCTCGTCACGCCCGATATGGCCTCAGCGGACGTCATATTTCTGAACACATGCTCCGTGCGGGAAAAGGCCGAACAGAAGGTCCACTCCTTCCTGGGACGGCTCAAACGCCTCAAGACCCACCACCCTGGGCTCAAGATCATTTTGGCAGGCTGTGTCGCCCAGCAGCTGGGGAACAAGCTCCTCAAGAGGTTCGACCACCTGGACCTCGTTCTGGGCACCCGTGCCATATCCGCCGTGGGCGATCTCCTGGAAAAAATTCAGCAGACAAACAAGCGTCTTGCATACCTTCCTGAAGTGGATTCCATGACACCCCGGGAGCTTTTCACAGCAGCCCCGGCCGCCACCTCCCCGGTGACTGCGCCGGTGACCATCATGCAGGGGTGCAACAACTTTTGCACGTACTGTATTGTCCCTTATGTTCGGGGCCGGGAAAGGAGCCGACCCAGCAGGGAAATCCTGGATGAGATCGAGAAGCTGACTTCCTGCGGTACACGTGAAGTCCTCCTGCTCGGGCAGAATGTCAATTCCTACGGGCGAGGCTTGGAAGAGAAGATCTCTTTCGTCGAGCTCCTGCATCGTATCCAGGAAGAAACAAATCTTCTGAGGCTCAGGTTCACGACTTCTCATCCCAAGGATCTCACGGACGAGCTCATCCGATGTTTTGCGGATCTACCGGTCCTCTGCAAATACCTCCATCTGCCGGTGCAGGCCGGATCCGACCGCATCCTGAAACGGATGAACCGCGGCTACACTGCGGGGCATTACCTGGAAAAGATTCAGCGACTGCGGGAAGCATGCCCGGAAATTGGACTTTCCTCGGATATCATCGTGGGCTTTCCCGGTGAAACGGAAGAGGATTTCCAGCAAACCATGGATTTACTGAAAACGGTCCAATATGATAATCTCTTTTCATTCCGCTATTCGGACCGGCCGCATGCCAGGGCCGCCGCATTCGATGACAAGCTGGACGAAGAGACCAAGGCGCGCCGATTGATGGAGCTTCAGGCGCTGCAGGCCGATATCACGCTTCGCAAGAACGAGGCTGAAGTGGGGACCCTGCGGGAAATTCTGGTGGAGGGCCCGAGCAAGACTCAGGAAGAACTGCTGACGGGGAGGACCCATCAGAACCGGATCGTACATTTCGAGAGCACACGGCCATGTACGGGTGAGCTCATTACGGTGAGAATCCTTGGGGCTGCATCTCATTCTCTTAAAGGAGAGCCCGCAGCCTGATGGGGCTCCCGCCGTGCAAAGGGCTTTTCATGCGTCACTGCAGTGGTTACACTGAGCCATTCACTTTTTTAGCTGCTCATATTGTGCAATCATAGTTTCTCAAGGAGCCAGCATGTTCAAAGAAATGAAAGTGTCCGGCCTCGTGATGGACCCTAAGAGCAATACTCCCATTCTGGTCTTGAAGGATCCCCGGAACGAAACATCCCTGCCCATCTGGATCGGGCTGCTCGAAGCGACGGCCATTGCCACGGAATTGGAGAAGATCCAGTTCCCGCGCCCCATGACACATGACCTCATCAAGAATTGCCTGGATCTCCTGAACGTTACGGTGGAGCGCATCGAGGTGTGCGATTTGCGCGACAACACCTATTTCGCTCTCATCCACCTGAGGGACAAGAATCAGGTGAGCTCCACTCTCGACGCACGCCCCAGCGACGCCATTGCCATCGCTCTCCGCACGAATGCTCCCATCTTTGTGAAGGAAGAGGTCCTGAACAAATCCCAGAAGCCGGAAGAAACGGCCAAGCCTCTTTTCGACCAGGAGCACCGGGAAAAATGGAGTGAAATCCTGGAAGAGCTCGACCCTTCCGACTTCAGCAAGTACAAAATGTAAGGAGGCGAGATTCTTCGGTCCGGCAGACTGTCGGAGTGTCGGGTACGCAGCAGGAATCCGGCGATGGGGCGGTTCGGCCCCAGCGCTACAGGAAGAAACGGAATGAGCGCATGATTTGGGACAGCAGGCGACTGACGCAACTCATCGATGTGGCCCGGGGAAGGGTTCCGGCCGAGCTGTGCCTGCGTCGCTGTCGGATCGTGAATGTCCTGACGGGGCGTGTGGAAACTTCCGACCTGGCCGTCCACCGGGGTTTTATTGCCGGGTGGGGCCACTACGAAGCATTGGAAACCATCGATGCCGAAAACATGTTTCTCTGCCCCGGTTTCATCGATGGACACATCCACCTGGAAAGCTCACTGCTGAGTCCCATGCAGTTTTGCGCCGCCGCCGCCCCATGGGGAACGACCGCCGTCGTGGCAGATCCTCATGAAATGGCCAATGTTTTGGGTCTGGACGGGATACGCTACCTCCTGGAGGCCACAGATGGGCTTCCCATGGATGTCTATTTCAATCTGCCCAGTTGCGTGCCGGCTTCCCCTCTGGAGACTTCGGGAGCTGTCCTGAGAGGGTCCGACCTGTTCCCACTGCTCCGGCACCCCAAGGTGCTGGGACTGGCCGAAATGATGAACTTCCCGGGGGTCCTCGCAAGCGTTCCCGAAGTGATAGACAAGCTGCTCCTCTTTGAGGAACAATGCATCGATGGTCATTCTCCTCAGCTGAGCGGCCTCGACCTGAACGCCTACCTTGCCGCGGGAATCAGCTCAGACCACGAATGCACCTCGCTCCAGGAGGCCCGCGAAAAGCTTTCCAAGGGAATGGTCCTCATGATCCGGGAAGGAAGCCAGTCCAAAGACCTGGCCCGGCTTCTGCCCGCCGTTGATGATCACACCTGGCCGCAATGTCTTTTGGTCAGCGACGACCGCCATCCCGATGACCTCCTGCGGGAAGGCCACATGAACGCTATCGTCAACCACGCCATGTCCCTCGGCCTCGAACCGGTGCGTGCCCTCACCCTGGCCACATGGACCCCCGCACGACATTTCCGTCTCCAACGACAGGGAGCCATCGCCCCCGGCTACCAGGCCGATTTCACTCTGAGCCCGACCCTCACCCCGTGGGTTCCCCAGCGTGTATTCAAGAAAGGCAGGGAAATCGCCCGTAACGGGAAAATCCTGGTGCCGGGGGATCTGTTCATGAGTCATTCCCCCCCGGAAAGCCCCATGGCCCTGGCTCCGCCCTCGCCAGAGGCTTTGGCCGTCTCCCCTCAGCCGGGACTCCTCAGAGTCATCGAGGTCCAGGAGGGCTCTCTTTTCACCCGGCAGCTGTTCGTGACCCCGAAGGTGGAAAAGGGCCAGATCGCGGTGGACCTGGACCGCGATATTCTCAAACTGGTCGTCTTCAACCGCTATCGCTCCGACTGCCCACCTTCCCTTGGCTTCGTCAGGGGATTCGGTCTGCGAAAGGGGGCCATGGCGACGACGGTGGCCCATGATTCCCACAATCTCATGGCAGTGGGAACAAACGACAACGACATTGTCCACGTCGCGGAAACACTGCGAAGGGTTGGCGGCGGGATGGCCATCGGCTCGACGGAGGAGCCCGTGGCCGTTCTCCCGTTGCCCATCGCAGGACTCATGTCGGATGAACCGGCATGGGAAGTCGTGGAGCGTCTCGAAATCCTGAAGGCAAGAGCGGCCTCCTGGGGGTGTCGACTCCATAACCCTCTGATGGCCCTTTCCTTCCTGGCTCTTCCCGTGATACCGGAACTGAAGTTGACCGATTTGGGTCTGGTGGACGTCTCCACCTTTTCTTTCGTTCCATTGTTCCAAAACCAATAGCCTCCGAGCCCTGCGAGGCTCAGAGGAGGATGAAACCGCAGGCCGGGACTGTCGCCGAAATAGCAACCATCCGATGAAGGAACGCGCCCTGCTGTTTCATATAGAACCGGCTCCTGGACAGGGTTCAGGGGTCTGCATACAAGGTTGCTTCTCATGGAAATCGCCTGAGAGCAAACATCGACCGTCACCAAAAATTTGGAGGGAACCATGTCCAGTGTTTCATGCAGCTCTGTGGATGATGTCGTCAACTTCGCCATCGATAAAGAACAAAAAGCCATGGAATTTTATCAGAAATGTGCCGACCGAGCCAAGAACCCCGGCATCAAAAAGTTCTTCCAGGAAATGGCTGCCGAAGAACAACGCCACAGGGACATGTTGAAAGAATTGGATGTCCTGGGAATCTCGGATGTACAGCTGGCCAAGGTGGAAGACCTGCGCATCGGGGACTACCTGGTGGATGTGCAGTTCTACGATGAAATCACCTACCAGGAAGCACTGACCCTGGCCATGAAAAAAGAAGAGAAAGCCCATGCGTTCTATTCGGGCTGGAAGAACAAGTGCATGCACGAAAAGACATCCAAGCTCTTCGAACTGCTGGCTCAGGAAGAAATGAAGCACAAACGCACCATCGAAACCATCTATGATGACCAGATCCTGAGCTGGGATTGATTTTTTTCATTTCCATACCAAAGGCTTTCGTGGGAATGACAT
>DAIQOB010000270.1:0-4568 GCA_036788075.1 Syntrophobacteraceae bacterium | reverse complement strand
TCCTGGACATCCTCGTAGTGAAATTCCGGACGCTTGAGAAGCCTGTCGAGGGAGATGGGCTCTTCCAGGGGAGGAGAGCCCTTTTTCGCCAGCAGCGCATTGAGGACAGGTGACGGACGCAGCTGCGTGCGACGCAGGCGATCCAGCTCCGACTGGAGGGCTTCGCGTCTTTCCTGAAGCTCCCTGAGGGCGGAAGCGGGATGCAGGCCCAGCTCACATCCTTTCTGCAGCAGGCGCATGTCGGCATTGTCTTCTCGCAGGAGCAGCCGGTATTCCGCTCGGGAAGTGAAGATACGGTAGGGCTCGTTGGTCCCTCGCGTGACCAGATCATCGACCATGACAGCCATGTATGCTTCGGAGCGGTGCAGTATAAAAGGAGGCCGCTTCTGCACCTTCAAAGCCGCATTGATGCCGGCCCACAGTCCCTGGGCAGCGGCTTCCTCGTAGCCCGAAGTCCCGTTGATCTGACCGGCAAGGTAGAGACCCCGGAGCTGTTTCGTCTCCAGGGTGGGTAGGAGCTGAGTCGGCTGGACGAAATCGTACTCGATGGCATAGGCCGGCCGCATCACCTCCGCTTCCTCCAGGCCGGGAATGGTTCGGATGAGCTCCATCTGCACTTCGTAAGGAAGCGAGTTCCCCGTTCCACTGGCGTAGATCTCTTCGGTTTCCAGCCCCTCCGGTTCCAGGATGATCTGGTGAAATTCCTTGCCTGGAAAACGCATGATTTTGTCTTCCAGGGAGGGACAGTACCGGGCCGAGACGCCTTCGATCGTTCCGTTGTAAAGGGGTGAAAGGTGAATGTGGCGGCGCACCTGCTCGTGAGTGCGCTCATGGGTCCTTCCTATAAAGCAGGAAACCTGGGGCAGGGCGATTTCATCGGTGCACAGGGAGAACGGCCGGGGACGCTCATCTCCTCCCTGCTCGCGGAATGGAGTGAAGTCGATGCTTTGCCGGCGGATGCGCGCGGGGGTTCCCGTTTTTATCCGCCCCAGCGTGAACCCCATCCGGTGCAACTGGTCCGCCAGAGCGGTGGCGGGAAATTCACCCGATCGTCCGGCGGGCACCCGCGTCCGACCGATATGCACCAGGCCGTGCAGAAAGGTACCCGTCGCCAGGACAACCGTCTGAGAAGGGAAAAAGACTCCCAGATGATCCACGACTCCCACAACGCGATCTCCTTCCACTACCAGGGATTCCACGAGAGTCTGCTTCAGCTCCAGGTTGTCTTGAAGCTCCAGTGCATGCTTCATGACCCTTCGGTAGAGCACTTTATCGTTCTGCGTGCGGGTGCCGCGAACGGCAGGCCCTTTCTTCGTATTCAGAATGCGGAATTGAATGGCCGTACGATCCGTAACCTTGGCCATTTCCCCTCCCAACGCATCGATTTCCTTCACCAGGTGCCCTTTCCCAATCCCTCCCACCGACGGAGAGCACGGCATGTGGGCCACCATGTCGAGGGTGATGGAAAAGATCAGCGTGCGGCATCCCATGCGTGCAGCCGCCAGAGCGGCTTCGCATCCGGCATGGCCTGCGCCGACGACAATGACGTCATGAGGGCGGGTCATCTTCAAAAATCCCCTGTCAAAAGATGTGATGGAGGTGGGGCAAGGGCATCAGCCGGCCTTGAAACTTTATTCCCTTCGTGCAAAAATCCCCGGGTGCACCTGTGAACAAGGTTTCCTGCACTCTTTCTTTCACACTGGATCGAACGGCAAATGTTCTCAAAACCATACAGAGACTACAACACCTACCTGCGGGAGCTTTTCGGCTGCCGTGTCCAAAAAATCACCCTGGACGCAGGATTGACCTGCCCCAACCGTGACGGGACCCTGGGTACCGGGGGCTGCATTTACTGCAATGAGCGCGGTTCGGGGACCGGAGCAGCACAGCAGTCCAAAAGTATAACGGAACAACTGGCCAATGCAAAAGGCTACTTGAAAAGGCGATACAAGGCCACAAAATTTCTTGGGTATTTTCAGTCTTTCACCAACACTTACGCCCCCCTGACCCGCCTCAGGTCTCTTTATGCTGAGGCGCTCTCCGACCCCGATGTCGTCGGACTCACCATCGGCACACGTCCGGATTGCGTTTCCGAGGAGGTGCTCGACCACCTCCAGGAGCTTTCCCAACAGCGACTCATCTGGCTCGAATACGGCCTCCAGTCGGCCAATGATGCCACTCTCTCCCGCATCCACCGGGGTCATGACGTGGCAGCTTTCGAGACTGCCCTCCGCCGCACGCGAGAGAGGGGAATCCCCGTGTGTGCCCATGTGATCCTGGGCCTTCCGGGGGAGGATCGGAAGCTGATGCTCAATACGGCACGGTTCGTGGCCAACCACGATATCCAGGCCGTCAAAATTCATCTGCTCTACGTGGTACGGGGCACGCTTCTCGAATCCTGGTATCGCCAGGGGCAGTACCAATGCCTCTGCCGGGAGGAATATGTTTCGCTGGCCGCCGAATTCCTGACACTCCTGCCGCCCCACGTCATCATTCAGCGACTGACGGGGGACCCCCATCCGGAGGAACTGGTCGCACCGTCCTGGGCACTGGAGAAAAGTGAAAACCTCCGGGCTCTGCACGCTCACATGGAAAAATACGGTCTCTACCAGGGAAAAGACCACGCACTCAAGGGAACGACTTTTTAGAATTTCTCCCCCACGTCACATTGACACGGGCAGGCCTCTCGGCTAAAACCTTCTTCAGGCGGAATTCCCTTTAAATTTCAGTCGGTATGTAGAGCCGGCCCAACAGCCGCCCTCCTCCCCGGAGCGGGCAATGCTGTTGACTGAACGTCGCCCTGGTGAAAACCGGGGGCCAGAAAGTCTTTATTTTCCTGGATTCCGGCTTCCGCCGGAATGACGAAAGCGGGTTAAGTCATCACCACTGCCGGCAGTGGGTCCGTCTGGAAGATTTTTGGAGAGGTTTTTATTGATTGGAAAGGCAGTTATCTAAAGGACACGCTGCGGAAATTTTGGCCCTGGAAACCGATTCCTCAAGTCAGATTTTATGGAGACCCTTATGGAAAAGAATCATGTCCGGATCAGAAAAAATGAATCCAAGACCGCCCGTCGCCAGAGGGGCTTCACGCTCATCGAGCTCTTGATTGTCATGATCATTCTAGGGCTGCTGGCGGCCCTGGTCGCTCCCAAAATGTTTCAAAAGGTGGGAAGTTCCAAACAAAAGGCGGCGAAGGCTCAGATCTCCATGCTCTCCACTGCCCTGGACGCCTATCGCCTGGACATCGGGTCCTACCCGTCCTCTGAAGAAGGCCTGGACGCCCTGCGCAAAAATCCCAACCGTGACACGTGGGACGGACCCTACATGTCCAAGGACATTCCTCCAGATCCCTGGGGGCACGCATACGTCTACCGATTCCCCGGCGAGCATGGCGATTACGATCTTTACTCCCTTGGGGCGGATGGTCAGGAGGGGGGCGAAGGAGAGAATGCCGATGTCGTGAGTTGGGAGTAGGCAGCGGGTTCACGACCTGTCCGGTGGATGAACGCACCTCCGTTTTCGGTTTTCCACTTTTCCTTGACTTTCCAGTTTAAAAGTGATTTTAAGAAAATTTTGCGGCACATAGACGGATGTTCAATCGGGCGAGAGTGGCGAAACTGGTAGACGCACTGGACTTAGGATCCAGCCCTGCCTGCAGGATGGGGGTTCGAGTCCCCCCTCTCGCACCAGGCAAATACGATGGTGCTCTCACTACCATGACTTTTCAACAGAAAGGCGAAAGAACGTGGAAATGAATGTTTCCGTTGTCGACCTTAGCAACACTCAAAAACAGGTTCATGTGGAAATCCCTGCAGCAAAGGTCCAGAAGGAACTGGATACAAGGTATCGGGATCTTGCCAAACAGGTTCGCATCAAAGGTTTCCGACCCGGCAAAGTGCCTCGCAATATCCTCAAATCCTATTACGGCAAGAACGTCGAGCACGAGGTCTCTTCCCAATTCATTCAGGAAACCTTCACCGATGCGCTGCGAGAAGTGGATCTGCATCCCCTCGTAGAAGCGGATGTGAACGAAACCCGCTTTGAAGACAACGGCACCTTTGTTTACACGGCAGTGGTGGATGTGGCCCCTCCTTTCGAGGTTGAAGACTACAAGGGACTGGAAATCACCAAATCCCCTGTGTCCGTCACCGACGATCAGATCCAGGCCGAACTGGAGCGCATCCGCGAGCAGAACGCTCAGCTTCGGTCGGTTGATACGGATCGCCCGATCCAGGAAGGGGACGCGGTCTTGACGGATTTCGTGCCCACCGTCGATGGAGAAGTCTTTGAAAAGGGAAAGACGAGCGACTTCATGGTCGAGGTGGGGAAAAATGCCCTTCACCCCGAATTTGACGGGCATCTCATTGGACATCGCGTCGGGGAAACCCTATCTTTTGACCTGGACTACCCCGAGGACGCTGCGATGCCGGAAATCAAGGGCAAACGCGTTCACTTCGAGGTCCAGATCAGAGAATTGAAAGAAAAGGAGCTTCCCGAACTGAACGACGAGCTGGCTCAAACCGTGAAGTTTGACACCCTGGAAGCGCTCAGGGAGAACATTCGGGAAC
>DAIQOB010000269.1:0-4576 GCA_036788075.1 Syntrophobacteraceae bacterium | reverse complement strand
GATGGAAAGAGGCCTTACCGCGTACCCTGATTCGAGACGTTGCAATATGGTGGAAGCCGCTTCTTTTTCCATGACCTTTGAAACCTGATGTGAGAAGTATTGGCGCTAATGAGCAAATCCTCTCCCGTACAACGACCTGACGCTAGATCGGGAAAATGTCCCACTCACTTTAGACAATTGTGTTCAGAGTGCAGATTCCCGCGAGGGGGGAACTGGTGATAGAGGACCACGGTTCAGGGAATTCCATTGTAAACGGGAGGGCGGAAGGTTATTTTGATCAAATGGATTAATGCAGGATTACTGTATCCGGCCTACTCCGCCAGGAAACAGCTCCTTTGGGAGAAGACAGTCCGGCTGTGCGCAATGTTGTTGAGTTAACGTCACCCCGGTGAAAACCAAACCGGGGTCCAGAAAGTCGTTATTTTTCTGGATTCCGGCTTTCGCCGGAATGACGAACGTTGGTCAGGTCAACGACATTGCGGGCTGTGCCGGAGTGGGGGGCAAAGGATGTCGCAAAAGAGTCGCTTCGGTAAGTACGGAGATTTAAAACGTAAAGAAAAGATTCGTCAGAACAGGATCGTCCAGGCTGGACACAGGAGCAATGCTCACATGCCGGAACGGTCTGCTCCGACGGATGCATCAAAATCTGGAGGCCACAAGAAGTAGAACCTTTATGGAAACACAAGAAGAAATTGAACAGAAGAAAAAACGAGCCAACGTCACGATCCGTGAAATGGAAATCGACGACTTGGCAACGGTGTTTCACCTGGGCGAAAAGCTTTTTACCGCCAAAGAAGTCCCAAATCTTTATCGCACCTGGGACGAGTACGAAGTCATATCCCTTTTCCAGACGGATTCCGAGTTCTGCCTCGTGGCGGAGTCCGAAGAGGGGCAACTGGTGGGCTTCGCTCTGGGCACCACCGTCACAAAGAGTCATTCCGCCTGGAAATACGGCTACCTGGTTTGGTTGGGCATCGATCCGGAATTCCACGGGCTCGGTGTAGCCTCCAAACTGTTCAACCGCTTTCGGGACATCATGCTGGAAAACGGCGTTCGCATGCTCCTGGTGGATTCGGAAGCAGACAACCTGCCCGCACTTCATTTTTTCCGCAAGATGGGGTTCGGCCATCCCCAGGAGCACATCTACCTGGCGCTCAATATCGACCCACAGCTGAAGCAGTTCAGGGAAAAGAAAACCTTCTCCCGCGCCCCCAACCGGTACAGAATGGAAGAAGACGATTGACATGACTCCAGCCTCCTCCCCCATCCAGTCCCCACGCCTGCGGCGCCTGCTCCGCGACCTGATCGATATCTACAGCCCCTCGGGAAAAGAGGAGGAAGTCCTGGAATTTCTCGGCACTTACCTGAAGGATCAAGGCCTTCCGGTAGTTCTGCAGGAGGTGGACGACAACCGCTACAACATCCTTGTGCTGCCTCGCTCCGATGCCGAAGTGCGCCTGGCCATGATCGGGCATGTGGACACGGTAGCGGCTTATGACCTGGAGCATTACGAATCCGAAGAACAGGGCGACAGGATCATGGGCCTGGGAGCGGCCGACATGAAAAGCGGCTGTGCCGCCATGATCGAAGCGTTCGTTACCTTGTGGGAGAACGGCGGGGCAGACACCCCGGCAGCGCTGGCCCTGGTGGTGGGTGAAGAGGAAGAAGGGGATGGCGCCCTGAAGCTGGTGAAGGATTTTTATTTTCCACGGGCCCTCATCGGCGAACCGACGGACCTGCAGCCCTGCCTCAGCCATTACGGCTACGTGGAGGTCCAGTTGAACACCGAAGGCAAGCGGGTGCATGCTTCCCTGGCCAACCAGGGCCGGAATCCCATCGAAAACATGCTTCGACTCCTCTTGAAGCTCACGCACTACATGGTCACGGACCGGCCGGAAATTGTCTACAACATTCGGGAGCTTTCCAATTCCCAGGCGGGGTTTGCCGTGCCGGAAGCCTGTGAAGCCTGGCTCGACCTGCATCTTCCTCCCACGGCACCCCTGGGAGAGATCACCCTGGAGATCGAGGAGATCCTCATGCGGGAGCACGAGGAAAACCCGGAGTTCAATGGGTCCCTCCGCTTCACGACCATCCATGCCGGCTATGAACTCCCCGAAAAGGGACCCATGGTGAGCTCCCTCAAAACCATTTTCGCCAACCAGGCCCTGCCCTGGGAGCCCAAAGCTTTTCGGAGCCATTCCGACGCCAATCTTCTTTGGGCCGCCGGTACCAAACCGATCCTCCTCGGCCCGGGTCAACTGGAAAAAGCCCACACGCGGGACGAAGACGTCTCCTACCAGCAGGTCCTGACGGCTTCCCGGATATACTACGATATCCTCAAAGGGCTGTCGGCCTGACGGCAAAACATCGCCGGGGAGAAATCAATACATTCTCAGTTGCTGGCTGGGTCGGAAGGCGACGCCCAGGTGCTCGTAGGCAAGGCGGGTGGCCAGGCGGCCGCGGGGTGTTTTGTTGAGAAATCCCTCCTGGATCAGGTATGGCTCGTAGACGTCCTCGAGGGTATCCCGCTCTTCGGAGACGGCGGCGGCGAGGGTTTCAATGCCCACAGGCCCGCCATCGTACTTTTCGATGATGGTGCTGAGGATTTTTCTGTCCATGCGGTCGAAGCCCTTTTCGTCCACGTCGAGCATCTTCAGGGCCAGATCCGCCACCGCCCGCGTGACAATGCCGTCGGCACGCACTTCGGCGTAGTCCCGCACGCGACGCAGGAGGCGGTTGGCAATGCGGGGAGTCCCCCGCGAGCGGCGCGCAATTTCCAGAGCACCCTCCGCCACGATATTCACCCCCAGGATCCGTGCGGATCGGTGGAGAATGGTCTGCAGTTCGTCCACTTTGTAGAATTCCAGGCGCAGCATCACTCCGAAGCGATCCCGAAGCGGTGGTGAAAGCAGCCCTGCCCGCGTGGTGGCGCCAACGAGGGTGAAGGGGGGAAGATCGAGCTTGATGGTTCGCGCCGAAGGCCCCTGACCGATGATGATATCCAGCTGATAGTCCTCCATGGCCGGGTAGAGAATCTCTTCCACCACATGGTTCAGCCGATGAATCTCGTCGATGAAAAGGACATCGCCCGCTTCGAGGTTCGTCAGGATGGCGGCCAGGTCACCCGCCCGTTCAATGACGGGGCCGGACGTGCTCCGCATGTTTACGCCCAGCTCATTGCTGATGACCGCCGCCAGAGAAGTCTTTCCCAAGCCGGGGTGGCCGTGGAACAGGACGTGGTCCAAGGGCTGGGAGCGCTGCTTGGCCGCTTCGATGAAAACCTTGAGGTTTTCCTTCACTGGCTTCTGGCCGATGTATTCGTCCAGGCTGCGCGGACGCAGGCTGTTGTCCAGAGGCAGATCTTCTTCTTTTTTTTCGGGCTCGATCACTCGATCGGACATGTTATGACACTCTTCAGGGCAGGGGCTTCTCACCAGCTCATGCGAGTATTCTGAGAGACTCCTTCAACAGCTTTTCCAATGAAGCATCTTCGGGAAGCCTCTGTTGGGCATTTCTCAGAGCTTTTTCAGCTTCGGCAGGCCGGTAACCGAGATTGAGCAGGGCGGAAAAGGCGTCGGAATAGGCGCTGCCTTCGCTGAGCTGAAGCACGGGCTTCACTTCCGTATCAGTCTTGATCTTCAGCTTGTCGCGCAGCTCCAGCATGAGGCGCTCGGCAATCTTTTTCCCCACTCCGGGAATGTTCCGCAACCGGGCATGGTCCTGTTGAAAGACTACCTGCCGCAGATCGTCGGCACTGATCCCCGAAAGGATATTGACCGCCAGGCGCGGCCCCACCCCGTTGACGGTAATGAGATGGAGAAACATTTCCTTTTCGCCCGCCGTGTGGAATCCGAAAAGCTGCAGCGTGTCCTCCCTGACATGGGTGTGAATGTTCAGGGATGCCGTCTGCCCCACGTCCGGAAGGTCGTAAAAGGTGGTCAGTGGGACCTGGACCACGTACCCGACCCCCCCGACATCGATGATGATGGAATCGGGGGCCTTGTGGCGGAGCTTTCCTTCAAGATAACCGATCATAACGCCCCCGGCAATTTCCAGCGTGATCTGGAAGCCTGCGTGTTGAGGTGGCAGACGGCCACCGCCAGGGCATCGGCGGCATTGGGCTCCAGCGTCTCACGCAGCCCGAAAAGACACCCGATCATTTCCCCCACCTGGTCTTTGCCCGCCCTGCCGTACCCCACCACTGCCTGCTTGATCTGAAGGGCGCTGTATTCGTAAACCGTCAACCCCGCATTGACCCCGGCCAGGATGGCAGCCCCCCGCGCCTGTCCGAGCTTCAGAGCACTCTTCACGTTTTTGGCGAAAAAGACGTCTTCAACGGCCATGCAGTCGGGCCGCATGTCGCAAATCACGCAGCTCAACTTCTCGTAAATCAGCTTCAGCCGATCGGGAAAGGGGAGCTGGGGAGGGATGCGCACCGTCCCGTTCGTCAGGAGACGGAGGCGGTTGCCGTCCCCTTCCACAATTCCATATCCCGTGAAGCGAGATCCGGGGTCGATTCCGATAGTGCGAAAGACCGGCAGCTTATTAACCATTCTGTGGATAGGGTCGTGTGTCA
>DAIQOB010000268.1:0-4582 GCA_036788075.1 Syntrophobacteraceae bacterium | reverse complement strand
TTTCCCGTTGAGGGCTTCGATTTCCATGGATCGTCGCCACTCGAGATCCCTGAGCATCGAAGGTTTGAATTTCTTGTTGTAGGATGCCGCAAGGGCAATGGAATCCTCAACGACCCCCTCGGGCATGGCGATCCCACGGGCACGCGCCAGGACTTCCACCTCTCGCATGACCCCTTCCAGGAGCTCGCGGGTTTCAGGGAAGCTCAGGGCCATCCCGAGAGGAGACCGGGAAACGGTGCAGACACCGTGCACTCCGCAGATAAAGAGAAACTTCGACCACAGCACCTGCGAAATGTCCGGGCTGAGCTCCGCATCGATGCCCGCCTCCTGGAAAACACGCAAAATGGCTTCTGCGCGATCCGTCCGCTCACCGGTCAGTTCACCGAAAGCGATACGGCCCGGTTTTCCCGTCTGGGCAATCATGCCGGGAGAGGCCAACGACGCCTCGATGAAAGAGGTTCCGCCAATCACTCGAGTGTCACCATAGCGTTCGATGAGCTTTTCGATGTTGTCGATGCCGTTCTGGAGGCTCATGATGACGGTTTCTTCTTCGACCATCGCGGAGACCAACCGCGCGGCATCCTTCGTATCATAGGATTTGACACAAAAGAGGAGCAAATCCACGGGACCAATTTCATCGGGCTCCGCAGTGGCGTGAATTCGTACCCGAAAATTTCCCTGGTCGGAAATCACCTGCAGGCCTTCCTCCTGAATGGTACGAAGATGCTTGCCACGGGCGACAAAATGAGTATCGAAACCTGCTCGGACCAGGAGACCCCCAAAATATCCCCCAACACCTCCCGTACCCATGACCCCGATTTTCATCGACTGCTCCTCCCACATGCTATTAGTTTCAATCGCCAAACAACTGTTACAAAACAGGCAGAAACTCTGACCTTTATACCGTCACGGCACCTTCACGTCAAATTAAAGTATGGTGGGGAAAAAGGCGCGCCCATCGGGCCCTCGCCCTTAGACGGCTTCGTTTCGTCAGCCGTTCCACCGTGAGTCGTTGGGTGCACTGCGGGGCAGAGCCTCAGCCCTCCCAGAGGGCCTTGCCACAAAGACACTGGAAGGCGCACGGGGCGGAACAGTCGGTTCGCATCCAGCAAGGCGTCAGATCCCCCCCAGACACCAGCTGAAGAGCTGCCGCCGCATGTTCCTCCCATCGTTCCAAAAGGCCGATCGATTCATCTGTCGAAACCTTAAGGCACAGAAAATGCCGCAAATAGCGCACAGAGCGCAAGTCGATATACCCCGCTGCCAGGGGCAAGCCCTCCAGCTTCGGAGCTTCCCGCACCAACCCTTGTCGCAGGGCCAGAAGATAGGCGGGAAGCTGCGGTGCAACGAGGGTTTCGCACACCTCCGTGGTGGATGGAACCCTTCCGGTCTTGTAGTCCCAGCAGATGAGTCCTTCCTCTCCATGAACATCCAGACGATCCAGGCGTCCCTTCAGAGTAATGGAAGCCCTGCCCAGCTGCAGCCCGGAAAAATCCAACTCCACCCCAGCCCAGCGCCATCCTGCCTGCAGTTGTTTCCATTCTTCCTGGAGCCATTCAAAAAGGAGTCCCCCTTCATCGCTCTCCGCCCCCAGGAGCCTCCTGGCTTCCACATTCCAGAGAGGATGGGAATCCGGAGGTGCGATAAGAGCCAGGACAGCCTCCCGGAGTCGATGCGACAGGTCTTCGAACGAGACTTCCTTTCGAGAGCTCTCCCTCTGCACACCCCTTGCAAAGGCAGCCAGCAAGCGGTGGACCTTCTCCCCACGCTCCGAAGGTGCCACCCCCATCTCAACGAGGGGCAGCGGTTTCAGGCCCAGAAGGCACTGGAAAAAAAAGCGACTGGAGCAGGCCAGAAGAATTTCCAGCTCACTGACAGAGATTTGGGATGGAATAACGACCTTGTCGGTATGAAACCGATCTGCAGTATGAAGAGAATCCGGTTTCAGGCCGAGGCAGGCTGGCTGGGGGCTGTACCCCTCCGCAACGCCCTCCTGCAGACTGGACGGAAACAGGGGGATGTCTCCATCCTCCCGGCTGCACCCTGCCATCCCGCGAATCCCGTCCCTCACCCATTGAGCACGCTGCAGCGCCGGCAACGCATGACGCCAGGGAATCACGGGAAGACTGCTCTGTCCCTCGTTTTCCGGCCAAAAGGGGGACGGCAGCCGGGGCTCGCCATTGGAGCTCATCATGGGGCGACTCAGGACAAGGCCGGGCGCCACAGCATGGAAGGCACTGAAAAGATGTCGTCCGAATTCAAACTGGCTCTCCACGGTTCCCCCCTGCACTCCGGCGCGCTCCCCAATGCTCAAGAACGGAAGCGTGCGGGCCGGCTGAGGCAGAGCGCCGGCCACGACCCCGGGAACGAAGAGACGCTGAAAAGCCAGTCCTCGCGCTTCCAGACTCCCGATGATCTGAATTCCCGCATCTTCATATCCTGTCTCCTGGATCACGATCTTCCGTGCGGCAGCCTCCAGCCAGCCCTTGAGCTCCACCCGTTCCATCGCACAGCTGCCCAGTTCGGCTTCCAGGGTGGAGATCAACAGGGAAAGCCTCTGCCAGGCCATCTGATCTCTTTCGTTGGCAAGGACCGGAAAACCGCAGAGTTCCCAGAATTGCTTCATATCCTGCAGCCAATGGGCTGCCCGGCGAGGCCGACTCCCCAGGAACCCGGACAATCCGTCCAAGAAACCCTTCCCATCCTCAGGGAGGATAGCCCTCTGAGAAGGTTCAATGGCAGCAACCAGAGCATCCAGGCCCTTCTCGATCCGCTCCTCTCTCCATACGCGGTCCCATTGGGCGGAAAAGCGGTTCCACCGGCCCAGGCGTTCATAATAAGGTGAGCGCAGAAGGCTGAAGAGCAAGGAGCGAGGCTGCCCGGCATCGGCAAAGTGGAGGGGAAGTAGAGCCGCCTGAAAGAGCGGCTGTTGAAGCAGGGACCTGTCCGGAAGCAGGTTGTAGGCGCTCTGCCCCCCCGCCAGGGGTCTCCCCAGGATATCCTGGAGGAATTGCGCCAATAGAGGGGCGTACGCCATGGAATCCAGCACCACTACGGCAAGCTCGTGGAGCGGATAACGCCGGCTGTCGGCAACCAGCATCTCCATGAGCGCGTAGAGCTCCTGTTCCGGATCTGCATAGATGCGCGCCTCAGCCGCCCCCTCTCCCAGGGGGAGAGGCAAAACACGGCAGCAGGACCCTGCATGAAGGAGCTCAAAAAGCTTCTTCTCCCAAAACCCGGAAAACTCGAAGCCCGCGGCAGCAAGCTTCGGGGGAATCCGCTCAGGCAAACGGGAAAGCACGGAATAAAGCTTTTGAGGCAATGCCGCCGGATGGAAGAGTCCATCCCGGGCAAGCAGTTCATGGAAGGAATTCCAGAGGCTGCGACGCCATTCCACCAACCCGTTTGCCGGATCGCCGTCACCGGGGTCCAATCCATACCTCAAACAGTGCTCAAAGCTCTCGTCCAGCGCAAGAATGAGCGGGATATCCCTCTGCAGCGGGTCCGGCGGCGGGATGGTTTCGATGCATTGCTGCAGCACATGCCAACGCTTGTACTGCGAAGCCGGCCAGCTATCCGGCCATAACTCCATCCAGAGCCGCTCCATCCATTGATTCAGGGTGGTGATGGCCGGCGTTTCCCACCCTTTCCTTCCTCCCAGAAGGCTCTCCCTCCGAAATCGCCAGAGCAGCTGGTGGGCAAAGCGTTCACTTTCCGTCAAAAGGAGAAAGTCCTTTTCTGCCAAGTCCAGGAGATTTTGTTGGAATTCGAGATTATTCATACCGTGGTCATTCCGAAAAAAAGAAAACGGCAGTCATAAATCGCAATGGTAAGAAAGCCCATCCTCCAACAGGGAAGGAAGGCCTCCGTAATTCAAGGAAACATTTTGACAAAGATTCAAGAGACTGCCTATATAAAAAGTGCCGGAGACCGGCCCGTGCTTCATGCGATCAGCCGGCCGAAAGAGATACGTATCTCACAGGAAGCGTTGACATTCTCTGGACCCTCCAGAGCCCTCATACAGGGCGTTTACGGGAAAACTAACGACCATGAAAAATGTTTTTTCCAATATTTTGGAATGCATCGGCAATACTCCGCTGATCCGCATCAACCGCTTGAACCCCAACCCGAGCGTAACCCTCTACGCCAAGCTGGAGGCGAAGAATCCCGGGGGGTCCATCAAGGATCGTACGGCGCTCTATTTGATCGAAAGCGCGGAGCGCGAAGGGTTGTTGACCCCCGATAAAATCATCATAGAGGCCACCAGTGGCAACACCGGTATAGGGCTCACCATGGTGGCAGCCGTCAAGGGCTATCGCATCATGCTCGCCATGCCCGAAACAGCCAGCATGGAACGACAGAAAATCCTCAAAGCCCTTGGAGCCCAATTGCTCCTGACTCCCGGGGCAATGGGGACAGACGGCGCCATCGAAGAAGTCTACAACCTGGTGCGAGAAAACCCCGAGCGCTATTTCATGCCCGACCAGTTCAACAACCCCGCCAACCCTGCCGCCCACCGCTTCGGGACCGGACCGGAAATCTACGACCAAACCGACGGAAAGGTCAACAAGGTAGTGGTCAC
>DAIQOB010000267.1:0-4598 GCA_036788075.1 Syntrophobacteraceae bacterium | reverse complement strand
GAGAGGGTCGGCAAAGATATGCACCCGGATCGGGATCGTGCTTTGAGGCGCCTGCGCCAGGTGGAGGATATTGCAGCCGCACGGGACGATATCGAAGCGGCATGCGGCCGGAGCCCACTCCTTTGGGCGACGACGGCGAGGACCGATGTGCAGAGTCTGAGCCACAGACAGGCGCGCAGGATCCTGGCGGAGAGCTCACGGCCGATCCTCCTGCTTCTGGGCACGGGGTGGGGCCTGGCCCCTTCAGTCATGCGTGAAGTGGATGCCATCTTGGAGGCCATCCGAGGCATTGACGGCTACAACCATCTCTCGGTGCGTTGTGCTGCGGCTATTTTGCTGGATCGCCTTTTAGCGGCAGAAAGATGATGAGAAAGCGAGAGGCGCTGCATGCCTCTCTGATAACGTAGAATGGAGGACGACAAATGGGGATGAGACCGGTTGAGGCGTTACAGCGTGAGCAGATGAGGGGAGATCTTCCTCCCTTTCGCATCGGCGATACGGTAAAGGTGCACGTGAGGATCCGTGAAGGTGAAAAAGAGCGTATCCAGGTGTTCGAGGGCGTAGTGATTCGCCACCACAAGGGGCTGATGGGCGCCACCTTTACGGTTCGCAAAGTTTCTTACGGGGTTGGAGTGGAGCGTATTTTTCCTCTGCATTCACCTCGTATCGACAAAGTGGAAGTGCTGCGCCGCGGACGCATTCGCCGCGCCAGACTCTACTACCTGAGGAATCGACTGGGCAAGGCTGCTCGTATCCGCGAGAAGCGTTAGTGGTTGGAAAACCCAAGGAGGCTCCGGCGGAGGGAATGCTCTTTTTCGAGGAGCGGGTTCACTGCCGGGGCTTCCAGAGGGTCGCAGGGATCGATGAGGTCGGTCGAGGTCCTCTGGCGGGGCCGGTGGTTGCAGCTGCAGTCGTGCTTCCTCCGGGGGCGGTTCTGGCTGGAGTTCGGGATTCCAAGGCGCTTACCCCTCGCCAGCGAGAGGTAAGCTGCGACACGGTTCTTTCCTGTGCCGAAGATGTGGGTATCGGCGTTGTGGAAGCCGAGACCATCGACCGCATCAACATTCTCCAGGCTACCTTCCGCGCCATGCTCTCTGCTGTGGAGCAATTGAAGCACCCTCCTCAATACCTTCTCATCGACGGCCCCTATCGTCTGCCTACAGACCTTCCCCAGGAAGGGATTCCCAAAGGGGACAGGCTGAGCCTGTCCATCGCCGCAGCCTCGATCGTAGCCAAAGTCTATCGTGACCGGCTCCTTCATGAATACCATCAGCTTTATCCCATGTATGGATTCGATCGCAACAAGGGATACGGAACCGCTGAACACCTGGCAGCGCTGCGGGAATATGGGCCGTGCCCGGTGCATCGCCTGAGCTTCCGAGGGGTTCTTGCGCCGCGTGGGGATGGGAGACCAGAGCATGGAGACGCGTCAGGAGAAGGGTAAGCGCAGTGAAGATCTTGCTGCGGAATTTCTTGCACGGAAAGGACTGAAAATTCTGGGCAGGAACGTTCGCTGCTCCCTGGGTGAGCTGGATTTAGTCTGTCTTGCGGGGGAGACGACGGTCTTCGTGGAAGTCAAATCCCGCTATGCAGGGGGCTATGGATTGCCCCAGGAATCTGTTTCGGGCGGAAAGCAAAGGAAGCTCACGCGCCTGGCCCAATGGTATTTGAAAAGTCATGGACTGGAGCGGCAGCCCGCTCGCTTCGATGTCGTCGCCATCCTCTGGAAACAGGATGAGCCTGAACTGACCTGGATCGTCAATGCCTTCGAAGCCAGAGATTAAGCGCCTTTGCGATAAGCATCGGTCCTCCCCCCAAAAGGGTGAGGGACGTTCCGGGTCAGGCTTTGAACCGCCCGAAGGGGCTGGGGAGAAACGAGGGGCCCTCTACCTGGTGGCGACGCCCATTGGAAACCTGGGAGACATCACTCTGCGCGCCCTGGAGACTCTGCGCACTGTCGATCTCATCGCAGCAGAGGACACCCGGCATACTCGAAAGCTTCTCAGTCACTATGACATTCACAAGCCTCTGACGAGTTATCACTCTCACAATGCAGCCCAGCGCGGCCCTGAATTGTTGGAAAGATTGCTTCAGGGACAGGACGTGGCCCTGGTGACCGATGCCGGGACTCCGGCCATTTCGGACCCCGGTGCACTGATGGTGGCCCAGGCCCTGGAGTTGGACCTGGAAGTCACAATCCTCCCCGGCCCCACTGCGCTTGTCGCTGCCTTGGTGGTTTCGGGTCTTTCCACTCACCCTTTTGTCTTTCTGGGATTTCCTCCCCCACGGGGCAGGGAGCGGCGTAATTTTTTCGAATCCGCTTCCGCCTTCTCCATGACTCGAATCCTGTACGAATCTCCTCAGCGTACCAGGCGCACCCTGGAGGATATTCTTCAATCTTGGGGAGATCTTCGCATTGCTGTTGCACGTGAGATCACCAAGATTCACGAGGAGGTCTTTCGGGGACGGGTTTCGGCTGCCTTGGAGCACTTCGCAGAAGGGGTAAAGGGTGAGCTGGTGCTCGTGGTCGAAGGTGCTGGGCCAGTATCAGGAATCGATGCAGAGAGTGAAAACTGGAAGGAGGAGCTGGGCACCCTCATGGCCGCTTCTGGCCTTTCAGTGAAAGAAGCCTCGGAGGACATTGCCGCCCGGTTCGGTCTGTCCCGAAGAGTCGTGTACCAGGAGGCTCTGAGAATCAAAGGGAGCTCATCCCCATAATCTTTTCGAGATCGTATGCAAAATAAGCTCAGCAATCCCATTGGAGTGTTCGATTCGGGTGTTGGAGGGCTCACGGTGGTGCGTGCCCTCATGGAGCGCCTGCCGTTCGAGAATATCATCTATTTCGGAGACACGGCGCGCGTTCCCTACGGAGTCAAGTCCGTCGAGACCATAGCCCACTATTCCCGCCAGATCACCGAGTTTCTCCTGCAGCAGCAGGTCAAGCTCCTCATCGTGGCCTGCAACACCATGGCGGCTGTTGCCTGGCCAACCATCCAGGACCTTTCGCCGGTCCCTGTTCTGGATGTCATCAATGCGGGGGCCCGTACAGCGGTGAATGTCACGGTTGCCCGCTATGTCGGAGTCATCGGAACGCCGGCCACCGTCAACAGCAATGCCTACGCCCGGGCCATCCACGGGTACGATTCCGAGATCCGCATTTTTTCACAGGCCTGCCCCCTCTTTGTCCCGCTGGTGGAAGAAGGATGGCTGGATCATGCGGTCACGCGCCTCACGGCCCAGGAATATCTGAAACCGGTTCTCTGCCACCCCATCGACACCCTGGTCCTGGGCTGCACACACTATCCCCTGTTGAAGCCCCTCTTGCAGGACGTTGTCGGCAGCGGCATTCAACTGGTGGATTCCGCCGAGGCCATGGCAGAGCAGACGGCCGTCGTCCTGCACGGTCAGAACCTGGAGAATCCGGCGCGCACCTCCCCCGAATACCGTTTCTTCGTGACGGATGTGCCGTTGCGGTTTCAGTCCATTGGCGAGCGTTTCCTGGGCCGAACGCTCTCCAATGTGAGAGTGATCAAATGGTAGGGCAGGGGAGAATGCGCTAGCGAGGTTCCCCGCTTCCGGTACCGTTGCCTTTCGGTTTCATACATTCGTGTCCTTCCTTCCGTCCTGCCCTTTTTCACTTTCCGAGCCAAGGTGATCTCGAATCGTGCCTGGGAGGCGCCCGTTGAAACTGTGGGTGTAAGGGTTTATATTTAGCTCATGTCGCAAGGGGAAATGAATTTTTTTATAGAGAATAGAGGGTTGGAAGGACATTCCCATGTCTGAAGAGTTTCCAAAATTTCCAGATCAGGAAGAGCTGGAAAAGGAATTGAGTGAATATCTTTCGAAGAAATACGGTTACCGTATCAAGGTGATTTCGCCCATGATGATGCCTCAGTCCAAAGACGCTCCGGAAATGCCCGCTGCCCCGGGTGGGGTGGACAGGATCAAGTTTGACATGAAGCCTGAAGAGCTCGAAGGTTATCTCAATCAGTATGTTATCGAGCAGAATGAAGCAAAGGCCGTCCTGGCGACCAAGATCTGCACACACTACAATCGCATCAAATTCCAGCGACGCAAGAGAAGCGCCGCAGGTGAAGCGATGGTAGGGCGCATCAAGAACAATATCCTCCTCATCGGCCCTACGGGTGTGGGAAAAACCTACCTGGTGAAATTGATCGCGCAAAAACTCGGTGTTCCCTTCGTCAAAGGAGATGCCACCAAGTTCAGTGAAACGGGCTATGTCGGCGGTGATGTGGAAGACCTGGTGCGCGAATTGGTCCTGGATGCGGGGGAGGACATCGAACTGGCCGAGCACGGGATCATATACATCGATGAAGTCGACAAAATTGCCTCGTCGCACCAGATTCTCGGCCCCGATGTGACCAGGACGGGAGTCCAACGTGCCCTGCTCAAGCCCATGGAAGAAACGGAAGTTGATCTGAAGGTGCCCCACGACCCTATTTCCCAGATGCAGGCCATTGAGCATTTTAGAAAAACGGGGAAGCGTGAACGCCAAACGGTGAACACCCGCAATATTCTTTTCATCATGAGCGGGGCCTTCAACGGACTGTCGGATATTGTCAGGAAGCGGCTGCAGC
>DAIQOB010000266.1:0-4645 GCA_036788075.1 Syntrophobacteraceae bacterium | reverse complement strand
CCGTCAGCCAGTTCAACCAGTACAGCCGGGTCTGGGACGTCATCCTCCAGTCCGACGCTCCTTTTCGCCAGGACCCTGCCGACATCACAAAGCTCTACTCCAGATCGAGCAACGGCCAGATGGTTCCCCTTTCGGCAGTGGTGACGACCCAATATGTCACCGGACCGGACCTGGTGCCCCATTTCAACGGCTTCCCCGCAGCCCAGGTCACGGGCGGGGCCGCTCCGGGCTACAGCTCGGGCGCCGCCATCCGGGCGATGGAGGAGGTGGCGGATGAAGTACTCCCTGAAGGTTACGGATATGCCTGGTCAGGCATGGCTTACGAAGAGAAAAAATCGGGGGGGACTTCGGCGGCCGCCTTTGGATTCGGCCTGGTCATCGTTTTCCTCGTGCTGGCGGCACAGTTCGAGTCCTGGACCCTGCCGGGAGCGGTCATGACGGCGGTGCCGTTCGGCATTCTGGGTGCACTTGTTTTCAACTGGCTGAGAGGCCTCGACAACGATGTCTATTTCCAGATCGGCCTCCTCGTGCTCATCGGCCTGGGAGCGAAGAATGCGGTCCTGCGGGTCACCTTTGCCGTCGAACTGCGCAAACAGGGGCTCTCCATCATGGATGCGACCATTCAGGCCGGCGAAGAACGGCTCCGCCCCATCATCATGACATCCCTCGCCTTCATCCTCGGGGTGCTGCCCCTGGCTCTGGCCACGGGGGCCGGGGCCAACGCCCGCCACTCCATCGGCACCGGCATCATGGGCGGGATGATCGGCGAGGCCACCCTCGCCATGCTTTATGTGCCCCTCTTCTTTTACCTCTTCGATCGGCTGGCGGAGCGGTCGGGCAAATCGGGCGGGAAGGAGGAGGAAAAGCCTTCCGCTGCCCAGCCCCTGCCCGAGGAGACCCCGCCGTCGGACACCTCCGGGAGCGCGTCACCATCCAACGAAGGAGGGCAATGATATGCGCCGCATGCTGACCGCCTGTATCATCGTGCTGAGTTTCTCCGGCTGCATGGTCGGCCCGGATTATCGTCGGCCCGCGGTGGAAATCCCTCCGGCCTTCCGCTACGCTGCGGAGGACGCTCAGGAGACCGCCAACACCCTCTGGTGGAAAGAGCTTCAGGACCCCGTGCTGGATGCTCTCATCGCCGAGGCGCTGGCGAACAACAAGGACCTCAAGATTGCCGCTGCCAACGTCGAGGCAGCTGCAGCCGTGCTGACACAAACGCGGGCGCCTCTCTTCCCCCAGGTCAGCTACAGCGGCGACGGTCTCAGGGAACGCCTCAGCCGGCAGAACGCTACCCCCGTACCCGCCACGGTCCCGAACCCTCAGACCAGTTATCAGGTGCTTGCCGACGCAAGCTGGGAGATCGACCTGTGGGGCCGCATTCGCAGGCTTTCGGAAGCGGCACAGGCGGACCTCCTCGCAACGGAGGAGGCGCGACGCGGGGTCATCCTTTCCCTCGTGGCATCTGTCGCCAACAGTTACATCCAGCTGCGCTCCCTCGACGACCAGCTGAAGGTCTGCGAGCGCACCCTCGGCACCTATAGCGAGTCCCTCAGGCAATTCGAGCTGCAGTTCAAATACGGGCAGGTCTCCCAGATGAATGTGGAACAGTCGCGGTCTCAGTATGAAACTGCCGCTGCCGCGATTCCCCCCATCAAATCGCAGATCGCCCAAACGGAAAACGCCCTCTCTATCCTCCTCGGCCGCAATCCCGGGCCCATCGAAAGGGGTAGATCCCTGTTCGAGCTTACCCTCCCCCCTGTTCCAGCCGGGCTGCCGTCTCAGCTGCTCGAACGCCGGCCGGACCTTGCCCAAGCCGAACAGAACCTCATCGCGGCCAATGCACAGATCGGAGCCGCCAAGGCACTCTATTTCCCCACCATCTCGCTGACCGGGGCACTGGGAACCGCCAGCTCCGACCTGTCCGATCTTTTCAAGGGCTCTGCCAGGACATGGAGTTATGGTGGATCGGTTGTCGGCCCGATCTTTACGGCGGGCGCCATATCCGGCCAGGTGAAGGAAGCCGAAGCGACTCGTAAAGCGTCGCTGGTGGCCTACGAGAGTGCTATTCAAGCATCATTTAAAGACGTGGAGAATGCCCTCGTTTCCCACGAGCAGCTATGCGAACAGCTCAAGGCTCAGGAGCGACTGGTCAAGTCCCTCCAGGACTACGACCGCCTGGCCTGGTTGCTTTACAACGGCGGCTACACCCCCTACCTGGATGTGCTCTTTGCCGAGACCCAGCTCTTCACCGCCGAGCTCAACTACGTGCAGACCCAGGCCTCCACCCTGGCATCCCTCGTCACCCTGTACCAGGCCATGGGCGGGGGATGGGTGACGGAGGCGGATCGCTTCACCAGGGCCGCTCAGCCGCCTCCCGCCCCGTGAAACAGGCCAGCACAGAGAAGGGTGCTGCAGGGCGCATTTCATGCACCACATCATGTATGGCAACATATATACAGACAATGTGATACGTGAGAGGCACTCGACAGCTGAAGAAGGTGAACCAGGAAGGGAATGTTCACCCTCTTAAAATGCGCGGGGAAGAAACTTGACAAGTGCCTGACATCTATACTCAAAACGGCCTAGCGCCGCATCAGGCAGGTCCATTCGCTTTGGAGGACCGTCCCGCCCTCCTGATTTCTCAAAGTGCAGTCGAAAATAACGATCCCCCGATCCGGCTTGGCCGATTCTCTCCTCTCCTTGACTGTAATTTCCAGCTGTACCGTGTCTTGAAAAAAGACCGCCCCGGTGAACTTGATGTGCATCTCCAGAAGGGCGAGGGTCGTTCCGTCAAAGATACCGAGCTGGTTGGCAAGGCCCGTGGCGACGCTCACGGAAAGCATGCCGTGAGCGATGCGTTTCCCCAGGGGGTGCTCCGCCATGAAGACGGCGTCGGTGTGGAGCGGATTGAAATCGCCGGATACCCCCGCGAATGCCGTAACATCTGCTTCGGTCAGAGTACGTCTTGCAGTATGGAAGGCACGGCCCGGCTCGAAATCGCCATAACGTAACCCTTTTATTGTATAGCTCATTTTATTTCTCCTCAATGGACACGTCGCTACGTGTCGATGTCCATGCCAGTATAGGCTCGACATTCATCTTCGGGATAGCAATATACAATGGTTCGGCAGGGCGAGGAAAGGTGAGATAGGGTCACCGAATACCTTGATCGTCGTCCAAATTAGAATGAGAGCAATTCCCTGCCGGAACCATGGGAGTGGACTGTGGAAGCTGCACAAAGCAGGCAGGGCGACCTGGAATAAGTGCCGATTCGAAGAGTTATCGGCACATGTCTTGCTTGAATATGTGGAGACCAGGCAAAACTCTATCGGTACTCTTAGACGCGGTTACCCCCTATGGCAGAGCTCGACGGCACATTCGATTTTTCGGAGGCAATGACGGGGCAATCGCTTTCATCTCTTGGGACCCAATCAGGCACTCTCGGAAGGGGCGTGCCGAATCAGCCAGGGGACCACTGGTTGATCACGGATCAAAACAAACATGTACCTTAATAAACCCTTTCCACACTGCAAGATGCCGGCGCATATGAGTCCAATTGAAAAGAGAAAGGCCAAACGGATCGATTTGGCTTTGACCGTACAGATCAAGAAATTATCCTCATTGGATACGCCGGAAGGGAACGTGCAGTGGACCGATAAGGCTATCCTTAAAAATATCAGTTTCTTGGGTGCATACCTCTGGTACGATGGGCAACATACTCTCGAGCCTGGGGCTCTTTTGTCCATAGGCATGGAAGTGAGGGTCCCCATGGAAAGCTCCCATACCTTCGATTGCCTGGCCCTGGAGGGTTATGCCTGTGTCGTGCGTGTTCACAAAGAATACGGGGAGAAGAACCTGGGGATTGGGTTGAAATTCATGGAAAATCTCACGGTAGCCCACTGCAGATGACCCGATGCATGTGAAACTGCGGAGGCCATTTCCAGAAAACAGCCGGTGACAAACACTTTAGCCTTAGGTTTATCTTTGCGATTTACCAAAATAAAACAGCATGATCTATTTAAAAAATGGATTATTTTCCATTTGCCGGAAGGCTCCCTCACATGATTCCATATTTCCTCATTTTATTGAAGAGGGTGGCGCGGCTCACCCCCAGCACTTCTGCCGTCTTGGAGCGGTTGGCCTGATGCGTTTTCAGAACATTCATGATGTGGATCTTTTCGTACTGTTCCATGGCCCGTGAGAGGCTGGGGTCCTCATTTTGAAAAACGACGGATCCATTGTTGGCTTGGTTCCTAATATTTTCAGGTAAATCCAAAACTTCCAGGCTCTGGTGCCTCGAAAATATGACGCTCCGCTCGATTGTATTTTCAAGCTCCCGCACATTCCCCGGCCAGGGATACTTCATCAATATCTGGAGTGCTTTGTCGCCTATCCTTTTGACGTTCTTTTTGTATCTGGCACAGCTCTTATCAATGAAATGCTGAATGAGAACAGGGATATCTTCCCTTCTGTCCCGCACACAGGGCATTTCAAGCCCGACGACGTTGAGGCGATGGTAGAGGTCTTCTCTGAACCTCCCGGCGCCGCTCAGTTCCAGGAGATTCATGTTGGTCGCGGCGATGACGCGCATATCCGTCGTGACCGTTCTATTGTCCCCCACCCTCTCAAAAACTCTTTCCTC
>DAIQOB010000265.1:2558-4651 GCA_036788075.1 Syntrophobacteraceae bacterium | reverse complement strand
CTGTGGATTTCCTACCTGGCCGAGCGGGCCAAGATCCATGGGGATGCTGCCATCGGGATGGTTTCCGCGCTGGGGGTTTCCACGGGAGTCATGCTGGCGAGCGTCGGGCGGGGATTCAATGTCGATCTTTTCAGCTACCTGTTTGGAAATATCCTGGCTATCAGTCGGGGGGAAGTTTACCTCAGCGTAGGCCTCTCTCTCGTTGTGCTCTCGGTGGTGGTCCTCTTTCTCCACGATCTCTTCGCCCTCACCTTTGAAGAGGAATATGCCCGAGTCCTCGGCATCAAGACGCGTCGGGTCGTCCAGCTTCTCACCTTGTGCACGGCCCTGACGGTGGTGCTGGGGATCCGCGTGGTGGGGACGATGCTGGTGTCGAGCCTGATCGTCTTCCCTGCCGTGACGGCGCTACAGGTGGCCCGGGGCTTCAAGGCCGCCCTGATCGTGGCGGCACTTGCTTCCGTCGGCTCTGTCATTGCCGGGATTGTGGTCTCGTTTCTTTTGAACCTGCCGACGGGGGCAACAGTGGTTTACGTCAATTTCGTATTCTTCGGAGCCGCTTTTGTCTGGGGGCGGTGGCGTAACCGGTGAAGGGTACTGTTTTCCTGCTAACCAAAAGCGACATTTTTTGCGGGCTGCTTGCGATGGCCAAGGATAAAGGTGCGGACGTGCCTGGGCAGAGTATTGATTTTGCCGTCGCCATTGGACAGGATGCAGCGTTCCACCAGCTCTTCCATGGAAACCCCTGAAAAACGCAGCAATTTCATATAGTCTTCCAAAAAAGGATTCGTCTGGGCGTCCTCGGGCGTATTCCCCGCGAGGTATTCGTACGCCGCGTGGGCGATATAGAGCAGAGCGACATTATCCTTGTATTCCGTCGGGAGCTGCTCCGGTGGCATGAATTCCGGCAGCTTTTGATATTTGATGGTTTGGCAGATGGTTTCGGGGAGATTCCATGCCCGCAGGAGAATTGTTCCAATTTCGGATGTATCGAGCAGGCCAATGAAAAAGGCCAGTTTGGGGTTCTGCTTTTTCAGGAGCAGGACAACGCTTCGGCCAATATCGTGGAGCAGAGCGATGGTGCTGCTTGTGGAAGATTTGCGGCGGTCGTAGTTCTGGCAGATCATAAAAACCAGGTGCGAAATGATGACCGAATGATCGTGCAGTTCCTGAAATTCCCGGGTGCGGGGCATGATTTTCCGCATGCCGTTGGAGACGACGATCTGATAGACCTGATTGAATCCGAGATAGGTGATGGCGTATTGAATGTCCGATATCTGCTGGCTCAAACTGTAATAGGCTGAATTGATGGTTTTGAGGATCTGGCTCACCAGAGAAGGGTCTTCCCTTGCCACTTCGGTCACTTCGCGCGGAGAAGCCTCCTCATCTGTGATGAGCTGAACGATGCGGTTGGTATGCATGGGGAGGCTGGGGAGATTGTTGAACATGGTCTGAAGCATCTCAGAATGGTCGTATGCCCTGCTTTTTTCATCGACGTAACGGGCGATATAGTCTTGCAGGTATTGGCTTTGAGCCGATGACGACTCTTGAAGGGCGCTCAGCCTCTGCATCTCAAAGCATGCCAGATCATGGATTTTTTTCAGTATATAGGTTTCAAGAGAATGGTCCAGGCTGGAAAGCGCCGTTTCATCCAAGGCCAGCACGGCGGAAGATTCCCGGGCGATGACCGAAGACAGTTTCTGCGGTGACTTGAGGTAAGTCCCTTCGGCGATCCAGTCGCCCTTTCCGAAAATTACGGATTGCCGTGGGTTGTTCCTACCGTCTCCCGTCACTCGGAAAGAGCCTTTGACCACCAGAAAAGTATTCCGATTCCTGTCTCCTTCCCTGAAGAGGAAGTCTCCCGCCTCGTATTTCTTGATTTTTCCAACGTTGCTGAGGGCCGCGATTTCCCTGGGTCCCAACTCATGAATATGGTTCGTGTTGAGAAGTGTTTGAGCGGGGGAGGAATTGGTTTTCCTGAAAAACCATCTCATGCCAATGACTCCGTGGATGGGTGGATTGAAAGATCTCATCTCCCTGAAACCGTTTTCGACTCAGATTCGAATTTTCGGTGTTTTCCGTCCCAGTGCAGGGTG
>DAIQOB010000265.1:0-2458 GCA_036788075.1 Syntrophobacteraceae bacterium | reverse complement strand
GCGATCGTTGACACACGCGACACTCAAACCTAAATAGATAATCTCAAAGACTGTATATTCTGCGGTCGTCTTCTCTGGGAGCGACCCTAATTCTACCGATTAGGAAAGAGGTGAAATCATGGCGAATCATGAAGGCGGTTTTTCGGGCGATGAGGGATTTCTTGGTGCCGAGCTGGAAAATCAACTGAAGCGCGTGTTCTCGGGGCTGCCCCATTCCATCCCCATATTTCTATTCACCCGGAAGGGGGACAACGATGTACTGAGCCAGGCGGCGCGGGAAGTCATCAAAGCCTTCCAACAACTCTCCCCCAAGGTGGAGATGCAGGAACTGAGCCTGGATCATCCCAGGGCGAAGGAATGGCAGGTGGTGAGCGCTCCGACTCTTGTTTTTTCGCCCGAGCTCTATTCCATTCATTACCTGGGCGCTCCCTACGGGGAAGAGGGGCGTGCCTTTCTGGGCATGCTGATCCTGCTGGGTCTGCGAGCCAGCACCCTCAATGAGCAGTCTGTGAAGATTTTGAAAAAGATCGACTCTCCGCGGAAGGTCAGGGTGTTCGTGAGTCCGACATGCCCTTACTGTCCCGATCAAAGCCTCAATGCCGTCAAAGCGGCCATCGAACGGCCCGACATGGTTTCCGTGGAAATCATTGACATTCAGGCCAATCCCGACCTGGCGAGCCAGTATTCGGCTTTCAGCGTGCCGCAGGTTTTTGCCAACGATGTGCTCATTGCACAGGGGGCTCAGCCTGAAGAGCTTTTCATGGCATCCCTGGAAAAAATGGAGCCCCAGACTCTCTTCATCCCGGATATCGAAGGGGATACCATCGAGACGGACCTGGTCATCGTCGGTGGGGGGCCGGCCGGGCTTGCTGCAGGAATTTACGCCGTGCGCAGCGGCTTGAAGACGGCCGTGGTGGAGCGGGGTCCACTGGGCGGCCAGGTCGCCACGACGCCTATCGTGGAGAATTACCCCGGCTTTACGCGTGTGCCCGGCAAGACCCTGGTGGACATCATGGTGAGCCACGCCCTGGAGTACGTACAGATCTTTCAGGGGGAAGAGGTCCTGGAAATTGTGCCGGGAGAGCCCGTGGAGGTCAAAACCAGCCGCCGCCGCTTCCTCACCCGCGCCGTCATGCTCGCCACGGGGGCGACCTACAGGCACCTGGGTGTACCCGGTGAATCCAGGCTTTCCGGGCGCGGGGTGAGCTATTGCGCCACGTGTGACGGCTCCCTTTTCAAGGGGAAGCGCGTCGTCGTGGTGGGAGGCGGCAACAGTGCGGTTACGGAAGCGCTCTACCTGCACAACATCGGTGTGGACGTGACCCTTGTGCATCGAAGAGACGCTTTCAGAGCCCAGGAACACCTGGCACGGAATATCGAGGCCAACCAGATTCGGGTCCTGTGGAACACTGAAGTAAAGGAAATCGTCGGCCGGGAAAGGGTCACGGAAGTGGTTCTGTCCAACAACGTGACGGGGGAGACCTCGCGGCTCGAAACAGACGGCGTTTTTGTCGCCATCGGCTACAACCCCACCGTGGATCTGGCCAAAAAAACAGGGATCGAGCTGACGCCCGACGGGTTCATTCAGCACGATTCCCATCACCGGACCAACATGCGGGGCATCTACTCGGCTGGGGATGTGGAAGGTGGATACAAGCAGATTGTCACGGCCATCGGCCAGGCCACCGAAGCAGCTCTTTCCGTCTATGAAGATCTCAACAATCCCTACTGGCAGGGGGCGGCGGCTTCGGCAGGGCAGAGACAGTGACGGCTCAATTCATCGGCCATCCATGTGGGAGTGCAAGTTCCTGGAGATGCGCGTTTGCATCAAAACATAGGATGCGTTTAACGCACCATTGTCGACACCAGGATTTCTTCAGTGTGTAGGGTGCATAGGATGCACCCTACTGCTCCCCCAGGATCTCTTCGCCGGCCAGGTCGGGGCGCCCGATATCCCCCACGAAGAGCAGATCGCCCGTCAAAATCATCCAGGGCTCCCGGGAGCGGGACTTGTCGGTGACGAGCAGGGACAGGCCGTTGGGAGTATGCCCCGGAGTGTGAAGCACTTCCAGCCTGGCATTCCCCACTTCGATGATATCGCCATCTTTCAAATGCTCATACTCGAACTCGACGCCGGCACTCTCGTGCATCCCTATTTTTGCGCGGGTATAGGACCGCAGCTCCTGGCTGCCACTGACGTGGTCCGCGTGGACGTGGGTGTCGATAATATAGGTAATCTTCATGCCCTCGTCCCTGGATATGTCCAGGTAGTCCTGCACATCGCGCTTGGGATCCACAACCACCATGGCCTGGGCCATGGGACAGCCGATGGCATAGGAAAAACATCCCATGCCAGGTACGGTTATCTGCTTGAAATACATGCGTTCAAGTCCTTTTTTCATTTCGCGAAGGGGGCAGCCGTGAGCTCAGCCGATACCCCTGCTCAGGCTGCCCATTC
>DAIQOB010000264.1:0-4653 GCA_036788075.1 Syntrophobacteraceae bacterium | reverse complement strand
AAGTGAAGAGACCCGTGTATGTAAAGGATCGGTTGATTAAGGATGCTGTTTCAATATAAGGAGGGGAACGACGGATGATAGGGACATTGTGTACTGTGGATTTGTCGTATTGGCCGTTATATTTGAACCGCACAATTCTTCGAACCCGAGGAATCGACTGGCTGAAATTTCCGCTCCTGAGCTTCGCTGCCCTGTTGGCAGTCGGATGTTCAACCACTTCCACGCAGCACACGGCACCTTCTTCCGTGGCCATACAGACGCAAAACAAGGCTCAGGGCAATCAGGTTTCCGGTACAGATTCCCCTTCCCCCAAATCAGAGCTTATCATTCCAGATCACCCCTCCATCGATGGATGGACCCTTACCTACTCCGAAAAAAAGCACAGATCCTTCCAGACGTTATTGCAGCGTGCCGAAGAGTATGTGCTTCCGGTCCAGGAGATTTTCGCGGAGCGTGGACTTCCCAAAGACTTGGCCTATGTTGCCTTGGTCGAGAGCGGCTTTACCCCTACGGCACGCTCTCATGCCAATGCGGTGGGAATGTGGCAATTCATTTCATCCACGGGTAAGCGTTTTGGACTCGAACAGAATCGTTACGTAGATGAAAGAAGACACCCTTTCAAATCGGCCCAGGCTGCAGCAGAATATCTTTCAGTGCTTTATGATCAGTTCGGGTCCTGGGAATTGGCTCTTGCAGCCTACAATGCCGGGGAGAACGGCGTCCAGGCTGCCCTTGATCGGAGTGGGCTGTCCACTTTCTGGGAGCTGAGACAAAACGGCTACCTTCCGGCTGAAACTCGAGACTACGTCCCCAAATTTTTGGCCAGTGTGCGCATCATCCGGGATGCCAGCCGCTATGGGTTTTACTATGAACCCCGTCCATATGATCCTCCCCATGAAATTGTGTGCGTACCGGGCGGCGTTAAGCTTGCCTGGCTGGGTGAAAAGATCGGCGTAGACGAAGCGGTGCTCCGCAAGAAGAACCCCGAGCTCTGCTCCTCGGTGACCCCTCCCGTAAATGGGTATTCCCTTTGCGTGCCCCGGGGAAAGGCGGATGCCGTTCTAACGGCCCTGACCGAACCGCAGCCTTCCCGGGAAATGCCGGAAGAAATCGCTTTCAAAGCCGAGTCTTCGAATCTGCGATACAGCGATCCTGAGCCGCCTGTGAAGTCTCCTGCAGCGAGCGACGTCAACATCTCTCGAAGGGACGACGACCGTAAGAGCAGCAACGCCGTGCAGTCGGTAAAGCTTTCTGCCAAGACTGATATCAGACCTGCCCGAGGAGATGAGGATCGGAAAAGCACCGTTTCCACCCCTCCGGTCACGAAGACGCCTGTCACTCCCGTGGTCGGCAAACTGGCGGTTCCTGCCGAGCGTGTGAAGGCAAAGTCCCGCGAAGAGACTGCTCGCAAGGCAGTTGACGTGAAGCTTGCGTCCGTCAAGCAGACTGCCGCCAAGCCCGTCAAGGCTGATAAGAGCGAGCGCGTTGCAGCGATCGCATCGAAGGGATCTTCTCGTGCGGACCAAAAATCCCAGAAGGTCATATTTTACCCAATCCGCCGTGGAGACACGGTAGAATCTCTTTCCGCGCGATTCCAGGTCTCGGTGGATTCGCTCTGCTCCACGAATAAATTGAGTCGCGCTCAGAAATTGACCCCGGGCAATACCCTCATTATTTGTACCGAAGAGCATGGTATGGGACGTTCGGACAGGAAACGGGCGGATTAACGTTTAAGTACCTTGGCAAAAGTTTTCTAACACAACAAACCGTTCGCTCTGAGCCTGTCGAAGGGCACAATCAGACATGCCCTTCGACAGGCTCAGAGCGAACGGACAGCAAGACAAAATGTTAAGAAATATATGCTCAGGTACTTAAGTTTCGTTTCAGGTATAACGGCGAAGGCCGGCATCGAGAAGATACATGCTCTTCCCGGTGCCGGCCTTCGTTGCTGTGATGCTTGGATATTTTCCATGGGAAAAAGGGTCAGGCTCCCATGCAGGGAGCATCTCTTGCCGCGAAACACGAATTCCTCTCTCATTCCGACATCAGTGCTTCAGCAGTCTCCATCGCCTTTGCTTCCAGTGCGCTTCCGATTTGCCCCTGCCGTGTCAGAAAGGAGAGCTTCTCTCGATCGATGAGAAAGGGCTTTTCTCCGGCACGCCGGACGACATCGACTTCCAGATCCATGTAACGGGCACCGTAGGGATAGAGCTCCACGGGGGTATTGATATTGAAGTATTCCCCGATGAGCTTCCCCTCCCGGGTGTAGTAGGAATGCTTGACATACCATGCACCCTCCTGGATTTCGGTCAACCCATAATCTCCGGGCTGGATGGGAATGTCGAGGCCGTCGTAGCGTCCTTTCGAAAAGGATCGTTTGAAAATCAGCCCTTGGCTGCTCGATTTCAAAAGGATACCCTCCCTCGGGCGCATGGCCTTTCCCGAAGGCCGCATGTGCTCCATTTTGACGAGACCGTTTTTCTCGAGGGGCAGGAGGATGTTCTCCAGGAATAAATTTTTTTCCAGAGAATCTTTCTTTTCGGGGTGCGTTCCCAGGAGAATCTCTGCTCTCTCCAAAGCCTTGCTGTTGATGATGCGCAGGCGGTGGTGGTTCATGAGGGTGGGCGTGACGGCGAATCGGAGTGCGTCCAGCCTGGCCTTGGACGCTCCTGGAAATTCTACCCTCGCCTGCACGAGGTCTTCAGGCTGACGGCCGACGCAGGATTCCAAGAGAACGGCATCGAAGAGCTGCTCCTGCAGGAAGCTCAGGAACTGGCAAATGTTTTCCGGAGGTCCGGAAATTTCAACACCCTGCAGGTCTTCTCGATCCTGGATGAGTATGTCGCAGGGCACACTGTTGTGCTCGAGCTCAAACCGTTCGCGAATTTTGGCCGATGGCTCTACGATGTAATGCCCCGCGTCCAACAAGAGCCTGGTGAGAGCGGTGCTGTAGATGCTTCTGATTTTGATTCGGGCGGGCATGACGGCCACCTCCGGAAAAAGTTGGGGGTGTTCAATGATGCGTTCCAGGGACAGGGCCAATGCGTTGTCACATGCTACCCGTCCAGTTTAACAGCTATAGATTTTTCCTGCGCGTCGGGAGGGACCGGTCAAGGATCCGGTCACTGTTCCATCCTGCCGCCTCCCGACAGCTATGGGGCTTGCAATCCAATGCCCTCAATCCTGACAAGGTTACCATCCAGCTCTGTTTCTGCCCCCAGGATCTTGTGTACCAGCCACAGGTTGGAGTGGACATGCTCCGTCACCCTGGGAATCAGGTATTCCGAGCGTCCCTCCGCAAGAGCGGCAAAAAGGATGAGCTGATCTGCCGCATGGCGGTCCGTAGTGCCACCGGCTTTCAAGTCTTCCGTGAGGGATTTCACCACGAAATCGGCGATGTTTTCGGACCTTCGTCCACGCTTTCCCACCTGATCCGCTCCAAGGATGCAGCCTGTGTCCGTTTCGGCCAGGAGAAGGAGCGCCGCTCCCTTCTGGACAGCGGTCGAATCCTCGATGGTTTGGATTTTGGCATGGCGATGGCCCCGCTGCATGAGGAGCTTCCGGACCTGCTCGGCCATGCGCATGGCGACCTTTTCCTCTTCGAGGTGAGAGGCGATGGCGATGCCGCGTATCTCCGTGACAGTCCCTTGCCGGGTCAGTCGGATGGGCCTGAGCGGTGCGGCCAGGGGTGCTGCGCGCATATGCAGCCGACCGCCGCCCTGGGGTACATAACCGGGGCGAATCATTTCGAGGTGGACGTCCGCTCCCATCCTTTTCAGCAGGGGAGAGAGCACTTCCTGCATGTGGAACGCACTGGGGGCGAAATCCTGGAAAAGGCCTCCCTCCATGGAAAAATTGCAGTGCTCATGGGCGAAAAGGGCAAGGGGCAGTACGGTGAATGCAAGCATCGTGGTAGAGCCCGCTGTCCCCATCTCCCAGGCAAACTTTCCCCCCCGGAGGGTGCTCCCGGGATAGTAATAGATCTCCCGGGAGCCCACTGCATCACCCTCGAGGCTTCCCGAAGACATGATGGCGCAGGCACGGAGCGCCTGAAGATGTTGGGGCCTCAATCCCGGCTTGTCCCGCTTTTCCCGGATGCGCACCATATGGAGAGGTTCCCCCATCAAGGTGCACAAAGCTGCGGAGTATCTTAGTATCGTTCCGCTGCCCGAGTGCGCTGAGCCGTCAATCTCTACCATGGTAATCTTAGCCGCCTAACTTTATTACATTAACCCCTGCACAAGATTGGTTTCAGAAAGACAGTACTTCACTTTTAAGGGGGATTGCAAGCCGAGAAAACGCCATGTGCCGGCCTGAGGATTCGTTCCCGACGCTTCACAGGCCGGTGATCTATCCCATCGGCAAAAAGAAGCCGACAGATCCTGAGCTCTCAAAGGGGCATCCTGGGCTTCTCCTCTACAATTTTTGCCTCTAAGAACTGCAGGAAGGCAGCCTCCTCCTCTCCGAAGTCCACTGCCAGTTCCGTCGTCACCACGATGGACTGGAGCCCGACAGGGAGACGCACATAGTCCTTTTCCGTAGTGATGAGAAAGTGTGCGTTGGCTTCTCGAACCGCCGTCATGAGAAGGGCTTTTTCAATATCTCCATAGGGGGCATGATCCGGAAAACTGAGGCATCGGGTAAGTCTGACTC